>CAYTRP010000260.1:0-5771 GCA_964440195.1 uncultured Candidatus Sumerlaeota bacterium | reverse complement strand
TCACTCTTCGGAGTTCCCCATGCACCCAACGATCGACCCCCGCGACCGCGAACTTGCCCGTCGCCTCCTCACCTATTCCGTCCGCGCCCAAAAGGGCAACATGGTCTACATCCATTGCGTCGGGGAGGACACCATCGGCCTGGGCGCCGCCCTCGTCGAGGAAGCCGGTCGCCTCGGTGCCGGTCCCTACCTCGCCTTCAGCGATCCGGCCATCGATCGCGCCTATCTCCTGACCGCCGACGAGGGTTCCATCCAGCGCCTCGGAAAGTACGAGACCACGCTGATGGAGAACACCGACTGCTACGTCGGCATCCGTGGCAGCGATAACATCTTCGAGAATGCCGACGTCCCCGCCGAGAGAATGGGCTGGTACATGAAGCACGTCCGCAAGCCCGCCCACCTCGACGTGCGCGTGCGCAAGACCCGCTGGGTCGTGCTGCGATACCCCAACGCCGCCATGGCCCAGCTCTCCCAACAGTCAACCGCATCCTTCGCCGACTTCTACTACCGCGTCTGCCTCGTCGACTACGCGCAAATGGAAAAAGCCGCCGCCCCATTGGCCGATCTCATGCGCCGCACCGACCGCATTCACATCAAGGGAACCGGGACCGATCTCACCCTTTCCATCAAGGACATCGGCGTCGTCCCCTGCACCGGCGAGCACAACATCCCCGACGGCGAATGCTTCACCGCCCCCGTGCGCGACAGCATGAACGGCGTCATCCAGTTCAACACACCCACCAGCGAGAGCGGCTTCGGCTACGAGAATATCCGCCTGCGCTTCGAAAAGGGAAAGGTCGTGGAAGCCTCCGCCGCCAACCCCGAGCAGACCCGCCGCCTGAACGAAGTCCTCGATCGCGACGAAGGCGCGCGCTACATTGGCGAGCTCGCCATCGGCTTCAACCCCATGGTCCTCCATCCGATGCGCGACACGCTGTTCGACGAAAAGATCGCCGGCAGCCTCCACATGGCCCTCGGCCAATGCTACGAGCAGGCAGAAAACGGCAACCGCTCCTCCCTGCACTGGGACATCGTCCTCATCCAACGCCCCGATTACGGCGGCGGAGAGATCTGGTTCGACGACGTCCTCATCCGCAAGGACGGCCTGTTCGTATTGGATTCCCTGAAAGGTTTGAACCCGGAAGCGTTCGGCAGCTAAACAATAGGCCCCATAGGATCCATAAAACCTATTCGACCTATCCAACCCACACCACACCCATGCGCCCGCCTCCCCGCCAGCCCACCACGCTGCGCACCGACACCGAACTCCTCGGCGTCGTCAAACGCATCGTCTACGCCTCCGATGACGGCACCTTCATGGTCGTGCGTTTTGTCGTGGACGATGAAGACGACATGGTCACCCTCGCGGGATCCCTTCCCGGCGTGACGGAAGGCGAGCGCCTGCGCGTCAATGGCCAGTGGAAGACCCACCGCCAGCACGGACAGACCTTCGAGGTCGACACCTGCATTCCCATCGTCCCCACTTCCGAGGAGCATCTCGCGGAGTTCCTCGGCGGCGGCCTCGTCAAGGGCATCGGTCCCGCCACCGCCCGCCGCATCGTCGAGACCTTTGGAGTCAAGACCGTCGAGATCCTCGACGAGGCCCCCGAACGCCTCGTCGAGGTCAAGGGCCTCAAGCGTGCCAAGGCCGAAGCCCTCGCCGTTGCCTGGCGCGAGAAGCGCCAGATGCACGACGTCATGGTCGCCCTCGCCCGCGCCGGGCTCTCACCCGCCCTCGCGCGACGTCTCTTCAAGCACTATGAGGGCAACGCCGCCGCTATTCTGCGCACCAATCCCTATCAGGCCAGTCTCGATGTGCCCGGCATCGGCTTTGCCACCGCCGACCGCATTGCCGCCGAATCCGGCATCGCGCGCGACGCACCCGCGCGCATCCGCGCCGCCCTTGCCCACCTCCTCGAGCGCGCCTCCGATTCCGGTCACACCCATCTGCCCCGCGAGCAACTCCTCGAAGGCGCCCTCGACCTCCTCGGCCTCGAAGCCCCTCCCATCGAAGCCGTCCTCGACGGCGAGACCAGCCAGGCGCGCGCGCTCCGCCGCGTTTCGCTTGCCAACGGCATCGACGCGATCTTCATGCAAAGTCTTTACAAATCCGAAAGCGGCTGTTCACGCCTCCTCAACCACCTCATCGACCAGTCGAGGCCCCTCATGAAGGGCGACGCCTCACCCCTCGTCGCCGCCTTCGAGGAGCGCTTTCGCTTCCACCTCGCGGCCCAGCAACGCGAGGCGATCCAAAGCATCCTCGCCGGCGGCATCAGCGTCGTCACCGGCGGACCCGGCACCGGCAAGACAACGCTCGTGCGGGCGCTCCTCCATGTCCTCGATGCCGCCGGGCACGAGGTCCTCCTCTGCTCCCCCACCGGGCGCGCCGCGCAGCGCCTGGCCGAGACCACCCACCGCGAGGCGATGACCATCCATCGCCTGCTCAAGTTCAACGCGCAAAGTCATCGTTTCACCCACGGCCCCGACAATCCTCTCAAGATGCGCGTGCTCATCGTCGATGAGTCCTCGATGCTCGACATCGTGCTCGCCTACCATCTTCTCGGTGCGATTCCTCCCGGCGCTTCCATTGTCTTCGTCGGCGACGTGGACCAGTTACCCAGCGTCGGTCCCGGCCAATTCCTCGCCGATCTCATCGCCAGCAGCCGCGTGCGCACCACGCGCCTCTCCGTCGTCTTTCGCCAGGCACGCGAAAGCGCCATCATCACCAACGCCCACCGCATCAACTCCGGCGAGATGCCCCTGGGCGAGGACGCCGAAGACTTCTTCCTCGTCCGCCGCGACGAGCCCGATGGTCTCCAGAACGCCCTCCTCGAAATGGTCGCCGAGCGCATCCCGCGCAAGTTCGGCTTCGATCCCATCCGCGACATCCAGGTCCTGACGCCCATGCGGCGCGGCGCGCTGGGAACCAACGAACTCAACCGACTCCTGCAGGAACGCCTCAATCCCGGCCCCGCCATGCTCCGCCTCGCGGGCATGGGCCTGCGCATCGGCGACAAGGTCATCCAGAACAGCAACAACTACGAACTCGAAGTCTTCAACGGCGACCTCGGAGTCGTCCAGTCCATCAACCGCGAGTCCATGACCATCAACATCCAGTTCGGCAAGCGCCCCGTCGAGTACCGGTGGGACGAGAGCGACCAGCTCTCCCTTGCCTACGCGGTTACCATCCACAAATCGCAGGGGAGCGAATACCCCGCCGTCGTCATGGTGCTGCACACCCAGCATTTCGTCCTGCTCCAACGCAATCTCCTCTACACCGGCATTACCCGCGGCAAGAAACTCGTCGTCCTCGTCGGCAGCAACCGCGCCATTGCCATGGCCGTGCGCAATGCCGAGGGATCCCGCCGCAACTCCGCCCTCGCCGAGTGGATGTCCCGACCGCCCGAAGTCACGGATCTTGCCGGCCACTAGCCGCCGATCAAGCGACATCACTCTCCGCCGACGGTTCAGAATCACTTCATCCTTCTTTCACTCTTCACCCTTCACCCTTCAAAGGCTTCCCATGGATTCTTCCCGCTTCGCCTTCTTCCGCCAACTTCTCGACACCCCCAGCCCCTCGGGTTTCGAAGGAACCGTTCAGGCACTCTGGCGCGCCGATGTCTCGCCCCACGCCGACGAGGTCTTTGAGGATCCCAACGGCAGCCTCGTCGCCACGCTGCGCGGCAAGGTCGAGCGTCCCTCCATCCTTCTCTCCGGCCACGCCGATGAGATCGGCGTCATTGTCAACTACATCACCGACGAGGGACTGCTGCACTTCCTCCCCATTGGCGGAATCGACGCCGCCACCCTCGTCAACCAGCACGTGCGCCTCATGGGCCCCAAGGGACTCGTCCGGGGCGTCATCGGCCGCGTCGCCGCCCACCTCACCGAGCAGGACAAACGGGGCTCAAAGACGGAAGTCCACGAGATGAGCATCGACATTGGCGCCCTGGACCGGGCCCAGGCGGAGCAATACGCATCCATCGGAACGCCCGGCGTCATCGGCGCCGACACGGTCGAACTGCTCAACGGCCGCATCGCCGCGCGCGACGTCGACAACAAGTTCGGCTGCTTCGTCGCCGCCGAGGTCCTCCGCCGCGTCGCCGCACGGCGCGGCGAACTGACCGCCACCCTGCTCGCCGCCTCCACCGTCCAGGAGGAAACCGGCGTCTTCGGCGCGCGCCATGTCGCCTATCGCTACGAACCCTCCGCCGTCATCGCCATCGACGTCTCCCACGCCACCGACACTCTCGGCATCAGCAAGGCCAAGCACGGCGACTTTCCCCTCGGCAAGGGCCCCATGATCACCACGGGCGTCCTCGCCTCGAAGAAGCTCGTCGCCGCACTGGTCGACGCGGGGAAAAAGGCCGACGTTCCCGTGCGCATCGAGGCCGAAAAGGGCCGGCACGGCACCGACGCCGATGCCGCCTCGCAGGTTCGCGGCGGCATTCCCGTCACCACCATCTCGACGGGACTGCGCTACATGCACTCCAGCGTCGAGGTCGCAGACCTCGCCGAGATCGACCAGGTCTGCGCGCTGCTCACCGAGTTTGTCCTCTCCGTCGATGCTTCAGCGGACTTCGGCGGACCCGGCACCTGGGGGTAAAAAAGAAAAGCGGGCGTTTCGGTGCCTTGAAGCCGAAACGCCCGCGTTGGTTGAGTGATCGGTTGAAGCTGAAATAATCAGCTAATGACGGTCACCTTGTCGGCCTGCATGCCCTTCGGTCCCTTGACGGGCTCGAACGAGACGCGCTGGCCTTCTTGAAGGGTACGGAATCCCTTCATCGTGATCGCCGTGTGATGCACGAAGAGGTCCGCGCCGTTGTCGTCAGGCGAGATGAAGCCAAAACCCTTGGCGTCGTTGAACCACTTCACTGTTCCTGTCTTCGTTTCCATCAAACAAACTCCCTGTTACTGTGTTGGTATTTGTGGTGCCATCGGCACCAGCATCCTTGGAAAACCGGCAGATCCAGTTTCTCGGACCAGATGCCCTTCCCACCGTCTGTAAAATCCGGAGCCCGGGAAGTTTTTCCCGGTTAAAACAAGGCTCTCCGAATATACATGGGTCAAGAAGGTCTCTGAACGGCGAGAACGGAAGGACTTTCGCGTTTGCCAAGATATGCGTGAGCAGGGTCACGGAAAATCCACCGCGCGTCAACGGCTTTTTCATCTCTTTTTTCGGGACTTCATCACAAGGCTCGCCTGACACGACTTAGCCATCGCCGGCGTTCCCCCTAAACCAGCGCCGGGGGCTCAAGGGCCACGCCCGCAGCGCGCAATTGCGCCCGATAGGGCTCCATCGCCACCTCGTTCTTCACGTCGAGGACCGGTTCCGTGTCGTATTGTTCGAAGAACAGGGACGCCGGGGCGGCCGCCGGGACATGCAGCGCGTTGCGCAGCTTCAACTCACGCGGCAGGAATCCCCGGTCCAGCAGCCGGACGAGCGTGTTCGCGATCGTCCCCGTCAGCCCGCAGATGAACACCACCGCGTTTGCCGGCGAGATGAAGCCCACCGGCAACCCGGCCGCCCTTTCGAGCAGCGCCAGCTTCTCTCCTTCAAAGAACGACTCCACGCGTCCCCGAAATCCGTCGGCGGGCCACGCTTCGCCACCCGGATCGCGACTGATGGTGGGGAAATAACGCTTCCTCGCCGGATCGGCGTTTAGCGCGACTTCCAATTCCTCGCGATACCCCATGTCGTGCGGATAGCTGGCCCCGTGCAGCACCAGATACTGGCTTGTCGGTCCCAGCCGCTGGAGATGGTCGAACAC
>CAYTRP010000259.1:0-5804 GCA_964440195.1 uncultured Candidatus Sumerlaeota bacterium | reverse complement strand
GACCTTGGGGAGGTCTTCGCCGGGGACGTTGAGGCGGCGGGGATTCTGGAAGGCACCGCAGGCGACGACGACGGTGCGGGCGGTGAGGGTTTCGGTCTGCCTGCCGAGGGGTTCGACCGTGATGTCAAGGGTGCCGTCCGGGCGTCTGTTTATATACTTGACGGCAGATTGGGTTCGGATCGCCAAGTGACGATCCTTGACCATGCGGGCAAGGTAGAACAGGTACTCTTGGCGGGTGGGCTTCTCGTCCACAATGTTAAGGGGGTAGCCGTCGAGTTCGAGAAGCTCGCGGGTGCTGAGGAACTTCATGTAGTAGGGGTAATGGGTGAGGTGCTCACCGACGCTGCCGCGCTCGACCATGAGGGCATTGAGGCCGTGGCGCTGCATCGATGCCGCGACGGCGATGCCCGCCGGTCCGGCACCGATGATGAGGGAGTCGAGCATGGGGAATTCCTTGAGGATCTGGGAGATGGGATTTGGGAACTGGGGCCCGTTCCGTCAGGTGCGGCATCCCGCGACCCGGGTGCAAGAACCTTGCCTTATGGTGGCTTGCGGGAGTGACCCCATTCGTCGCCTTTGAATGCAGTTTGTCCCCCCAACTCCCAGCTCCCAGCTCCCAACTCCGAGCTTTCCAAATCCCTTGCCGTGCGCCGGACGAATGGGCTATCCACGTTTCCCCCGGAGTGGGCCATCCCAACGCTCCGGGCTTTCGAGGAGAGTGACGCATGTCCGGCCACAGCAAATGGCATTCGATCAAACACAAGAAGGCGCTCATCGACGCCAAGCGGGGCAAGATGTTCACCAAGGTGATCAAGGAGCTGCAGATCGCGGCGCGTCTGGGCGGGAGCGATCCCGGTGCGAATCCGCGCCTGCGCACGGCGATCCAGGCCGCCAAGGACAGCAACATGCCCAAGGACACGATGGACCGGGCGATCAAGAAGGGCGCGGGGGAACTCGCCGGCCAGGCCATCGAGGCGATGGTCTACGAAGGTTACGGCGCGGCGGGTGTCGCCATCATGGTCGAGGTCAGCACGGACAACCGCAACCGCGCGGCCTCGGAAGTGCGTCATGCGTTCACGAAGTACGGCGGCAACCTGGGCCAGACCGGTTGTGTCTCCTACCTGTTCGAGCGCAAGGGTATCATCGAGCTGGAGCACCCGAGCGATGACAAGGTGATGGAGGCGGCGCTGGACGCAGGCGCGGAGGACGTGTCGAGCGAGGAGGGTTACCATGAGATTTCGACCGGCGCCGACGATGTGCAGACCGTGCGCGACGCGCTGGAAGCCGCGGGGCTGAAGGTGACCAGTTCCTCGGTGAAGCAGATCCCGAGCACGCGCGTGGAGTTGTCCGTCGATGACGCGCGGTCGGTGATGCGGCTGATCGAGAAGCTGGAGGAATTGGACGATGTCGATGAGGTCTACACGAACATGGACATGAGCGAGGAGGTCGCGGCGGCTGTCGGGGCGTCGTGATGGCAGGACCTCGCCGCCGACGCGTGGATGAGCTGTTGGTGGAGCGGGGGCTGGCCGCCACGATGGCCGATGCGCAGGTTGCGATCCGCGAGGGAAGAGTGCACGGGGTTGACCGGCGATATGAAAAGCCGGGGGAGCTGGTGCCCGCGGACCTGGGCCTGACGGTCAAGGCCGCGGGGGGGCGTTTTGTCTCCCGGGGGGGCGAGAAGCTCGCGGGGGCGCTCGTGGATTTTGCTCTCGATCCACAGGGAATGCTGTGTCTGGATCTGGGTGCCTCGACGGGTGGGTTCACGGACTGCCTCTTGCAGCGCGGCGCGCGGCGGGTGTTGGCGGTGGATGTGGGTCGTGGGCAGTTGCACGAGCGTCTGCGGCGCGATCCGCGCGTGGTCTCTCGCGAGGAGACAGACCTGCGCAGCCTGGAGCCGGAGGGCGTGCGGGCGCTGCTGGGTGGGGAGTGGGGATTGTTGGCGGGCGACTTGTCGTTCATCTCGCTGGCGCGGTGCCTTGACGCGATTGCGCCGCTGCTGGTGCCCGGCTGTCCCGGTTTGCTGCTGGTGAAGCCGCAGTTTGAGCTGGCGCGCGAGCAAGTGCCGGCGGGGGGCGTCGTGGATGACGCGGAATTGGAGCAATCGGCGGTGAAGAGGGTTTTGACAAGGGCGGGGGAGTGTGGCCTGATTTCGCGGGGCGTGCGCGTTTCGTGTTTGCGCGGCGCCGATGGAAATCGCGAGTATTTTGTCTTGTTGGAGCGGAATGGGTCTTGAGGAATGCTGGCCCGCGGTTCGCTCCTGATGGTGTGGGGGGCAGATGACTCCCGCTGACTTTCCCGTAAAGGAAACTCCTGAGACCGTGAGAAATCGCCAACCGAAGCGCCTTGCCACGTGGAGACTGCTGGTCGGGCTGCTGCTTGCCACTCCCGCAACCGGGGTTTGGGCGAACGATGCGGCCCCGGCCATGGAAGTGGAGGAGGCGGTTCCGCCCGCCGATGCGGCGATTGCCGGGGAAGGGAAGGCCAAGGGGACCGGGGAGCCGGCGGGCGAGAAGTTCGAGCCGCTCATCAACCCGGCCATCAGCGAGCACTACCTGCACGACGATCCCGTCCTGCGGCAGATGCTGGGCATCACCGTCTTCGACGACGAAGAAGAAGCGCCGGCGCTGCTGGATGCCGTGGGCGAGGAAGCCAAGGCGGCGTATGTCGAGGGTGCGTTGGGCGAGCAGGTGGGATTTCGCAGCCAGGGATACCGCGCCTTGATGAAGGCGGCGGAGGCGGACCCGGAGAATGCGTGGATCGCCAACCGCGCGGCGCGCTCGGCAATCCAGCAGAACGACATCGCCGGGGCGGAAAAGCTCGCAAAGCGGGTCCTTGAGAGCGATCCGAGGAACACCAACGCGATGGCCGCGATGGCGACGCTGGGCATCGTGCGCAACAACATCGCCGAAGCGCGCGCGTGGTATGAACGGATGCTGGAAATCCAACCGCGCAACCTCCAGGCGCTGACGAGCCTGGCGCGCATCTCCCACGAAATCGACAACGATCCGGAGAAGACGAAGGAATACGCGTCGCGGATCCTCAAGATCACGAGCCGTTCCCTCGAGGCCATCCTGTGGCACGCGGAAGCGAGTGCGCGCACGGGCGAGATCGACGTGGCGGCGGATTTGTACGCGCAGTTGATCCGCTACCGGCCGATGATGATCGCGCGCCTGGTCGAGATGGGCGAGAGCCTCATGGCACAGGGGCGGCGCTCGGACGCGCGGGAATTGTATCGCCGCGGCGTGGTCATGATGCCGCGGAGCGAGGTGGTGCGCCTGCGGTGGGAGACGATCCTCCAGGAGGATGGGGGCGCGGAACTGATCCGCTCGGAGTACGAGGCCCTGCTGGAGAAGAACCCGCTGGATCTGTTGCTGCATGAACTCTACGCGGAGTACCTGGCGCGAACGGACCAGCGCGTGGCATTGCTCGCCCAGCGGCGGCGAATGCTGGAAATCAACCCGGCGCACATCCCGAGCCTGTTGTCGATGGGGCGGCTGCACCTCGACTTGAACCAGGTGGAGATGGCGACGGAGTTCTTTGAGCAGGCGATCGCCGCCGGGCCCGAGCAGGCCTCGGTGTTCCGCGAGATCGGCATGGTGTACCTCGTGCAGGAGGATGCCAAGCGCGCGCAGGAGTTGCTGGGCCAGGCGCTGCTGCTCGATCCCAACGACGCGGACACGGTGGTGGCACTGGCCGCGCTGGCGGAACAGCGGGGGGACAAGGGCGATGCGGAGAGCAAGCTCAAGCGCGCCATCGACCTGTCGCCGGGCAACGATCGCCTGTTGCGCATCCTCGGCGACTTCTACCGGCGCGAGGGGCGCCTGGACGAGGCCTCGCAATTGTACCAGCAGGTGCTGGCGGTCACGCCGTCGGACCTGAACGCGCAGATCGTCCTCGCGATGCTCTGGATGGAGTTGGGTAGGGAGAACTCGCTCGACCAACTGCAACAGCGCGCGCCGCTGACGGTGCGCAATCGCCCGGCCTTCTACGCGGCGTACGGCGACCTGGCGCGCGAGCACGGTTTGTGGGCGCGCGCGCGCTGGGCCTATGAAAAGGGGTTGGAGCAGGACCGGACGAGCCTGCCGCTGGTCATGGGACTGGCGCGGGTGTTCCTGCATCTCGGCGACACGGGCGCGGCGCTCCAGCAGATTGCCGAGGCGCGCGAACGCGTGAAGGGAAGTCCCGAGCAGGAGCGCGCGCTGCGGAGCGTGGAAGTGCAGGTGCTGATGGACATGGGCAAGCCGGAGCTGGTGGTCCCCATCCTTCGCGCCATGCTCGAGGGAAACGAGAAGGACTTCGCCCTGCGGTCGACGCTCCTTGAAACGCTGGCGATGACGGACAACGAAGCGGAGACGACGGAGGAACTGAACCGCTTCGTCCGGGACTTTGCGGTGGACAACCCGCATGAGACGCAATTGCTGCGCGCACGGGTGTTGCGGACACGCGGCGAGAACCAGCGCTCGCTGGGCGTCCTGCGCCCGATGGCGCAGGAAATGCCCGACGACACGCGCGTGCAGTTCGAGTTGGCGGTGACGCTGGGCGAGTTGAAGGAGATTTCCGAGGCATCGCGCGCCTATCGCCGCGTGATGGAATTGGCGGAGGGCGACGAGGAGTCGTTCGGATACCTCGTCAACGCGTACAACAACCTGGCCTATCTCTACGCGACAAATGCGACAAACCTGGAAGAGGCGGAGAAGCTGGCGCGCAAGGCGCTGGCGCTGCGGCCGCGCACCGACTACATCCTCGACACGCTGGGTTGGGTGCTCTACCAGCAAAAACGCTACGAGGAGGCCGAAAAGCTGTTGAAGGATGCGGAGCGCCTGTCGCTTGGCGACCCGGAGATCCACGAGAACCTCGGGGACTTGCTGCGCGTCACCGGGCGCCCCGAAGAGGCACTGCAACATTATCAGCAGGCGCTCAAGCACGGCTCGCGCAAGCCGGAACGCCTCGACCAGGTGCAGCGCAAGATCGAGGAGCTTGGCGGGGTGATTGAACAGGCGAAGCCAAGTACCGAAGCGCCGTCCGCTGTTGCGCGGTAGGGGGGAACCGCGGAGGATTCAGGAGCCAGGACACGGGGCCGGGGATGTAGAGTCGCAAACGAATGCATCATGAGATTCCGGGTGTCCCATGACGGCGTTTGGCAATATCCGGAGGAGCGCGGCCCCAGTCGTCCGCAAAGCTTGCCTTCATCCTTCAGTCTTCGGCCTTCTCTCTCTTCATGGACTTTCTCTTCACCGCCTTCGACTCCGAGATGCATCGCGAGGTCAATCTCGCGAAGATGACGAAGTTGTTCCTCGAGTTGCTGAACAAGGCATCGGGGGATGCGCAGCGGGCGCTGCAGTATCTTGAGATGATCTGGAAGCGGCACCAAATCGAGGAGCAGACGGGCATATCCTTCGAGGAGTTTCGAGACTTCCTGGAGGAGCAGGGCCTGCTGAACGAGGATCCGCGGACGGGCGCCGTCATGCCGACGGCGCGCGCGGAGATGCGCATCCAGAAGCAGGCATTCGAGGAGATCTTCCAGGACCTCTCCGCCGGCGACATGGGGAACCATCCCACGCCGCATTCGGGCGTGGGGGGCGAGAAGTTGGCCGAGACGCGCGCGTATGAGTTCGGCGACGCGGTGTCGGACATCGACTTCACGACGTCGATGGGCAACGCCGTGCGACGCACGGGGATCGATGGCTTCTCGCTTGGCGAGGAGGACCTCGAGTCCTTCCAGACCGAGCACCTGACGACGACGGCAACCGCGATCCTGATCGACATCAGCCACTCGATGATCCTCTACGGCGAGGACCGCATCA
>CAYTRP010000258.1:0-5816 GCA_964440195.1 uncultured Candidatus Sumerlaeota bacterium | reverse complement strand
GCATGCAGCGCTACCACGAGATGGAGCCGGCGGCGCAGTTCGTCATCATTCGCGCCTCGACGATCGACATGGAGATGATCCAGAACGTCCTCGACGCGGCGAGCCTGGACTTCGAGCCCGCGGTCATCGACAAGGATCGTTACAACCTGCGCGCGGCGTGCGACTTTTCGTGGGTCAAGTCGGGCACCTCGACCCTTGAGGCGGCGATCCTCGGCACGCCGATGCTGATTGTCTACAGGGTCAATTACCTGACCTGGATGATCGGCAAGCAGATCTTCACGATCGGCCATATCGGCTTGCCAAACATCATCGCGGGCGACCGGATCGTCCCGGAATTGTTGCAGGATGAGTTCACGCCGCGAAACCTGGCGGAGAAGACACGGCACTTTCTCACGAACCCCGATGAGTATTCCCGGATGGTGTCGGACCTCAACAACGTGCGCAGGCGGCTGGGCGGCCCGGGGGCGAGCGAGAAGGCGGCGCGCGCGGTGCTTCAGGTGTGTGGTGTGTCGCCGGACCAATTGACCGAATCGATCGGGGAAGTGGAACCATGAGCCGTCGTCCCTTGATCGCCATCGTTGGCCGGCCGAATGTCGGCAAGTCCACCCTCTTCAACCGCCTCGTCGGCAGGCGCCAGGCCATCGTCCATGACGAGCCGGGCCTCACGCGCGACCGGCATTACGGAAACGGCGTCTACACCAACAAGCCGTTCACCCTGGTCGACACCGGAGGGTACGAGGACTCGCTGGAATCGCCCCTGCTGCGACTCATGCGCGAGCAGACCCTCATCGCCATTTCCGAGGCGGACCGCGTGATCTTTGTCGCGGAGGAGAGCGTTCCCAACGACCCCGTGGACGCGGAGATCATCCAGCGGCTGCGCCAATCGGGAAAGCCGTTCTTCCTCGCCGTGAACAAGTGCGACTCGGTATCGCGCGAAAACCAGGCGGTCGCCGACTTCAGCGTCCATGGCCTCGACCGGGTCTATCCCGTGTCGGCACTGCATGGCGATGGCATCCTCGACCTGATGGACGATGTGACGGAGGAGTTCGAGGTTTTCGATCCCGACCTCGTGGAGACCGGCGGTCCGGTGCGCGTTGCCCTTGTGGGAAGGCAGAACGCCGGCAAGTCCACGCTGACGAATCGCCTGCTGGGCCACCAGAGAATGATCGAGAGCGAGGTCCCGGGAACGACGCGGGACGCCATCGACACCCCCCTCAGGGTCGATGGCCAGGAGTTCATCCTGATCGACACGGCGGGTATCCGCCGCCGGGGCAAGATCGAGCGCGGCGCGGAGAAGTTGTCGGTGCATTCGTCCTTCGCGGCGATCGATCGCTGCGACGTGGCCATCCTGTTGATCGATGCGAGCGAGGGCATCACCGCCCAGGACACGCACATCGGGGGGTACATCGTCGACGCGCGCAAGGCCTGCATCCTGGTGCTGAACAAGTGGGACATCGTGAAGGACCGCGAGAACTACGGCGAGTACATGGGCAAGCTGCGGGAGCACTTCAATTTCCTGCGCTGGGCGCCGATCCTGACCATTTCCGCCAGGACGGGCCAGCGCGCCTCCAAGATATGGAGCCTCGTCCGGCATTGCGCCGACCAGTATCGGCGGCAGTTTGCCACGCACGAGCTGAACCTCGTGCTGCGCAAGGCAACGGCGTACCTGTCGCCCCCGATCCGCATGAACAAGCAACTCAAGATGAAGTACGTCACGCAGACAGGTCAGTGCCCCCCCCGGCTCACTTTCTTTGTCAATGACCCGAAGCTTCTCCACTTCAGCTATGAGCGGTTCCTCCAGAACCAATTCCGCTCGCAGTTGGGCGTTGATGGCACGCCGTTGATCTTCCGTTACAAGCGCAAGAGCGAGGAGATGCGCACGGACAGGTTTGGGGAGGGGGACGATGCTTCTCCCGAGGCGCCGGAGTTGGTGGAGGCAATCGACCCGGGCGAGGAGATGGAGTGGGACGACCAAGCCGGGATGGAGCTTGAGGGGGATGAGGAATACGAAGCCGAAGAGATCCTGATCGAGGATGGCGAGGAGGAGGATTGATGGCGTTGCACGCGCTTGGGTCGCGGCCCGCGGACTTGGGATATCGCATGCCGGCCGAATGGGAACCGCACGAGGCCACGTGGCTCGCATGGCGGCACAAGCTGGAGAGCTGGCCTGGAAAGTTCGACCCCGTCCCGCTGGTCTATGCGGAAATCGTGGCCGCGCTGGCTGCCGTCGAGAAGGTGCGGATTTGTGTGTCGGGTCCGGAAATGGAGGGCGAGGCGCGCGAGGTGCTTGCCCGTCGCGGTGCCTTGTCATCCAGTGTTGAATTCTATCGCATCCCGACCAACGATGCGTGGATTCGCGACACCGGGCCGGTTTTCGTGAAGCGCGACGCCGACCGCGCCGATGGCCGGGCGCCCGTCGCGGTCATTGATTGGCTCTTCAACTCCTGGGGAGGGAAGTATCCCCCCTTTGACCTGGACGACGTTGTGCCGCAGCGGGTCGCGGAGCAGTTGCGGCTGCCGCTGTGGGAGCCGGGGATTGTGCTCGAGGGTGGGAGCATTGATGTCAACGGGCTCGGCACGGTGCTGACGACGGAGTCGTGCCTGCTGAACCCGAACCGGAACCCGCGCTTGAATCGTCGCCAGATCGAGGAGAAGCTGCATGAGTTCCTCGGCCTCCGGCATGTCATCTGGCTGGGCGATGGAATCGAGGGGGACGATACCGATGGCCATGTGGACGACATCACGCGCTTTGTCGGCCCTTCTCGCGTGGTCACCGCAATTGAGGAGGACAAGGCCGACGCGAACCATGAACCCCTGCGGAAGAACCTTGCCTGCCTGCATCGGATGACGGACCAGGATGGGCGCCCGCTTGAGGTGGCAACCCTCCCCATGCCGCGGCCGGTGGAATTTGAGGGGCAGCGCCTTCCGGCCAGTTACGCCAATTTTTATATCGCGAACAAGACCGTGCTCCTGCCAGTGTTCCGTTGCGACCGGGACAAACAGGCCATCGAGGCAATGGAGCGCCTGTTCCCGGAGCGCCGCGTGGTCCCGATCGAGTGCACGGATCTGGTGCTGGGCCTTGGCGCGATTCACTGCGCGTCGCAACAGCAACCCGCCCTGTGAGGCGGGGATCAGTCCGGATCATTTGGCCGTGGGGGCCGGGGCGGGAGCTTCCCGCCGGAATGGTTGGAATCCCCGGGAGTGCCTTGGCGCATTGACGGGATGAGGGCCGCCGCCAGGGTCCCCACAACGGAAGCTCCCGAACTGGCAACACGGAGACAGACTTCGATTTCCCCGATCAATTCGGCGCAACTGGTTGGGCGTTCATCGGGATCCTTGGAGAGCATCCAGGAGACCAGCGCCGAAGTGCGCGGGGTGACGCGCGCGCCGTGCCGCGAGAGGGGTGTGAGGGGACTTTGGCGGTGCTGCTCGATGAGTCCGGTCAAGTTGTGGTCCCGGAAGGGGGGAACTCCCGCCAGAAAATGATAGAGGGTCGCGCCCAAGGCGTAGATGTCGGCGCGGTGATCGTGCATGCTGTCCCCTCGCGCCTGTTCGGGCGCCATGTAGAGGGGGGTGCCCACCATGGCCCCATTCTCGAAGACGGGAGTGTCGTCGGGGTTTGGGGCAAGGGTTCGCGCCAGCCCGAGGTCGGTCAGCTTGACCTTTCCGTTCTTTGAGAACAGGACATTGGCGGGCTTCACGTCGCGATGGATAATGCCGTGCTCATGGGCCGTTTGGAGTCCCTCGGCTACTCGCTGGACAGCCTGGAGGGCCTGACGCTCGGGCATGCGGCCGACGGAGCGGAGCAACTCCTGTCCCGACATGCCGTCGATGTATTCCATGACGAGATACAGCCACCCCTCGCGCTCGTCGCAGTCGAGCACGCGGACGATCGAGGGGTGGTGAATGTTGGCCGCCAGCCGGCCTTCCGCGAGAAACCGCTCGCGGAATTCCGGGTTTGAGGCCAGCGCCGGTGCCAGAACCTTGAGGGCGACGGGAATGCCAAGCAGCCGGTGGTGGGCGAGGAGGATGTCGCCCATGGCCCCTTTGCCGATGCGGGTGCAGACGAGGTATTTCCCAAAGTTCTGTCCGAACAGCGCCTCATGGTGCCCCGTCCCCCTGGGCTGCGAGGCCCGTGGCTCCCGTGGTGTCAAGTCCGAGGGGCGGGAGGAAGCGGATGTTTCGCGATGATCGGGTCCGGCCACTTCGGTGATGGAGAAGGGATCCGTCTCCCAACCGGGTGTCCCCGCCCTTGAAGCGCACGGGGCGGCGGAAGTCTTGTCCCCTTCGCTTCGGGGAGGGGCGCATTCGTCGTTGGCCTGTCCGATGGTGCCGGAGGTTGTTTCGATACGGAGAAGTGTCTCGGCCTCCTGCTCTGCCTCGCGTTCAACCCATCGGGCTTGGTCCTGAAGGAGCTGAAGGGCAGTACGCGCTTCGTTGATGCCGATCGCTTCCCGCTGCAACAAGGCGGCGATCCGGGCAATCCGGTGATCGAGGCGGTTGTTCTTTACCAGCCAGTCGGTCAGATTCAGGGCGCACTCTTGATCGCGCGTTCGCCACTCTTCGATATTCTCGATGCTGATGGGGCAAGCTTTGGCGAGAAACGAGAGAATCGCTTGTTGATCCTGGTCCGGGTCGAGGTCTGGAAATGCGTGCGCCGATTGAAGGCGTGGAATGGAGAAGTGCTTCGACTCTACCCCTGTAACTTTTTCCCCCACAACCGCTCCTTGGGCCTGGATGAAACGACCCCTGTCGGTGTGCAAGATTCTTTCCGGTTGCGGGGGGCGAAGGGAGTTGATCCAGACGACTGGCATTGTGGACTTTAGGCTCGACGGCGGATGCCGTGGCGAGTGGACGGATGCACTTCCATCTCAAATCGAGACTCTCTTGGGCAATTCCGGGCGAATCTCCTTCGCGACAGTGACGCTTTCGTTTCTGCCGTTGACCTTGGGGGAGAGGGGAAATGGTGTATCGCCATGCGTTGCCTGCCACCGTCGAGGGGACCTTGGATCCATGAAGAAGATTCTGGTCATTGATGATGAGCGCGAAGTCCTTGAGATCGTGCGGAGCACCCTGAAGACGCGCGGGCACGAGGTAATCGTGACCACCAGCGGGTCTGAAGGCATCCGGTTGGCGCGCGAGGAGAGCCCTCAGCTCATCATCTGCGACCTGATGATGCCCGAGGTCTCCGGTCTTCAGGTGATCAAGGCGGTCAAGGCGCACCCCAAGTCGAAAGACATTCCATTCATCGTGATCTCGCCGGTGGAGCCGAATGCCCAAAAGACCGGACAATACTGGGCCGATGGCTTGGGCGTGGATGAGTACATCGCGAAACCATTCGATCCGCTGGACCTGTTGGGCCGAGCCGAGTCCCTTTTGAGGCGGTCGCAATATGTGTCCCAGCGCGGGAGCGAGCCCAAGCCGGTGGATATGGCCCCCCCGGCGCGCGTGGCGACGGAGGATGAAATCCGGGACGCTGCCCCCGCCGAATTGGTTCGCATCTACAATGAATGCTGGAACCAACGGGATTGGGTCACGGAATATGCCTGTCTGACGGAGGAAACCACTCATTGGGTCCCCTTCGACATGTATCGGGGGGGGCGGGAGCAGAGTTGGGTCGAGTCCGAGGGGACGCGGCAGAAGTTGATTCGAATCGAGAAGGAATCGATCGAGGAGCCCTCGGCGGAGGTGGTTTGCGAGCGGGAGGATTCCCGGGACGGGCGACGATGGACACGCCGGGTGACATATGAACTTCGCCGGGGATCTGGTGGGTGGCGCATTCGCCGAACGCAGGATGAAGCGGTACGGCGAGACCT
>CAYTRP010000257.1:1325-5823 GCA_964440195.1 uncultured Candidatus Sumerlaeota bacterium | reverse complement strand
AGGGCTTTGGAGACCTTGGGTTGCCCGCCACCCCATGTGAACGGGAGTTTCAGTTCCGCCCATTCCCCCTCGTTCGGTCCCTGCTTGAGATCTCCCCCGGGCTGGAATTGCCATTCGTCCAGGCGGACCTGCGCCTCCCTGGAATCCAGCCCGTCCGCATTCAGGCGGGCAGAAAACCCGAAAAACAACAGAAGCAGGGCGAGTTTGATGGCTGGGGAAAGGCGGGATCGTATCATAAGTGAGCGGTTAAGAAGAGTTTAAGCAAACGACGAAAGCGCAGGCGGGCGCACGGCGAGCCCGTGAAAAAGGCTCCCGGAGAACACTGACGCCGACAATGGGAAAGGCGGGGGAGGGGATCAGCCCACTCTCCGCGTCCGCCTAAGCAGACCCGCGCCGAGGGCCGAAACGAGAAGCAGAACGGCTGTCCCGGGCTCGGGGATCGCGGTGATGTCCAGATAGAGCCGTGTGTTGGTCGCGTCGTAGGCCAGGGCGGCCGTGTATCCCACCGGATTGACCCACGAGACATTCGCCGCAGTGTTCCAGGCATCGAATCCCCCTCCAAAAGTGATCGTACTTCCGTCGATCAGGTCGATCTCCCCCACTCCTCCGGTGTAGGAGGTGAGATCCAGCACCATCTTGGCGTTGGAGTGAATGCTCAAAGCACTGTTCGCATAATTCAGCTTGGTGACCCCCGTGGCTCCCAATTGGAAAACAACGGTTCCCGTCCCTCTGAGGGAGAAGATGTTGGCCGCGTTGCCGGTCGAGCCGATGGTTGCTTGGTCCCCTACCACGGTCAGGGTTCCCGAGCCCAGCCCCCCCGCGTCATTCACCCCGATAATCATGCCGCCCTTAAACTCGCCTCCGCTGATCGTCGCATCTCCGACTGCTGTGTTCGTTGTGGCGGAGGAAGAATATCCCAGCCACATCTGGTTGGAGGTACCGTTGCCTATTTGCAAATATCCACCCGACATCTCCAGGTATCCTGTTCCTGAGTTATTGTTAGCAGCCCCGATGTTGGCGCTGGCGCCACTTTGGGAAGTCGTCAAGCTTCCTCCCGCTTGAATGATAAGCGTTCCGACTCCATTGAAGCCAACCGAAAAACCCGTATTGGGAACGGCGGAATTAATAGTAGCCGTCCTGTCGCCCCGAATGACGGCAGTGTTGCCACTGTTAGGCACATTACCTTGATTCCAATTTGTCGAGTCATTCCAGTCGTCCGTTTGCGTGCCTGTCCAGATATTATTCTGCGCATGCGCCTTGGGCAAAGCGAAGAGCACGCCGAGGGCGATTGAGGAATACAATAGGGTGTTTTTGAAGGGTTTCATAACAACAGGAAGAGAGACGCCGGAGCGCCGGATATGCTTGGGGTTATTTCGGGAGAAACTCATGGGATTGGATAAACAGTACTTCAAGCGAGGGAATAATCCATGACATAAAATGCCTATTGCAAGGGCATTTCCTGCCTGATGGTCCTGTCCACCGATCCCCAGCCGCCCGGGGGTTTCGTATCGGTGAACGGAGGGCGGTCAAAGGTCCGGCCGTCCCCGGCGACGCGCGGGTCCTTTGCCTCGCGGAGGATGGTCAGAAGCTGCTCCGAGAGTTCGGCCTTGCGGGCGGCGAAGTCCGGGGAATCCGCGAGGTTGCGGGTCTGAGCGGGGTCGTTTTTCAGGTCATACAATTCCTCCGCCGGGCGCTTGGCGAAGGCGCGGTCATAGTGCCATTGCCACGCGGGATCGGCGTATTGGCGGACGAGCCAGGCTTTGGTCGGGCTGGCGTCCATGTCGGCGAAGGCGACGGACGTGCGTTTCTCCAAATCCTCCGCGGAAGGCAGATCCTCCTTTCCGGAAAACCCGGGGTTTCCCATCGGCCAGCGGTCGGGCGCGAAGTTGCGGATGTAGAGGAAGTCGGCGGTGCGCAGGGCGCGATGCGGATACGGCAGATTGCCTTCGCGCGCGGTGGCGAGATGGCGCTCGCGACCGGTCACCACAAAGGTGCGCCCGGGGTCCACCTGGCCGGATCGGCCGGATCGCAGCACGTTCATAAGGCTGCGGCCGGTCATCACCTCCGGGGGCTTCACCCCGCCGGCCTCCAGGAAGGTGGGGGCGAGGTCCATGAGGTTCACGAAATCATCCACCACCCGGCCGCCCTTGATGCCGGGTCCCGCGACAATGAGCGCCACGCCCACGCCGAAATCGTAGAGATTGCATTTGCCGCCCGGCATGCCCGGCATGCCGTGGTCGCCGCTGAGAACGACGAGGGTGTTGTCGAGTTCGCCGATCTCTTCGAGCTTCCGGATGAGCGTCCCCACGCCCGCGTCCCAGGCCTGGACCTCGCCCAGGTAATCGGCGTAGTCCGCGCGCACCTCCGGCACGTCGGGCAGGGATTCCGGCAGCCGGCCCTTGAGCGAATCCGGGTCGATGCCCCAGAGCGCCTGGCCGGAGCCTTTCTCGAAGGGACGATGCGTGAGGGTGGGGCCGAACCAATAACAAAACGGCTGCCCCGGTTTTCGGTCCGCGAGAAAGGCGTCGAAATTCTCCCGCACCTGCCCCAGCATTTTCTCCTTCGCCTGCTCAAAGCTCATGCCTTCGCGGACCATCTTCGTGGCATTCCGGGAGAAACGGTTGAAGTCGTCCCCGGCCTTTTCGTAGGCGTGTTGCTGGCCTCCGTAGGGCGCGTCGGTCGGCGTGCCGGGGCCCCACACCTTGTAGCTCTTGCCGATGTGGTAGCCGTTGTCGCGCAGCATGAGGGGGTAACTCGGAATGCCGGGATCCCACTGCGCGCCGCTCAGGATCGCCCCGAGACCGGTGCGGAAAAAATACTGGCCGGACAACACCGAACTCCGGCAGGGCGTGCAGGTCGGCGCGGGGACGAAGGCGTTGCCAAAGAGCACCCCCCGGCTCGCCACGCGGTCGATGTGGGGCGTCCGGATCACCTGATTGACCGAGGATCCCGCCTCCCTGTCCGCATACGCGCCGGCGTAGCGCCCCCAGTCGTCGGCGAAACAAAACAGAATGTTGGGTTTCTTCGCGGGGGCGTCGGCGGCGGACAGCGCGGCGAGCGGAGCCGGCAACAGGGCGGAGAGGAGGAGCTTCGAGGGTTTCATCGTGTCGTTTTTTCAGCGGGTGGCATCACGCCCGGGGCGGGCGGCTGGGGGATGGCAGGCGGGCATCCCGTTGCGCAAGGCGCGAGTTTCGCGGGATCAAGGACCGTCGCGGGCGGAAGCGGGCTGCGCGTGCGGGGCGAAATGGGCAGGCCCTGATTTTTCAGAATGGTCTTGAGGGCCGCGAAAAAGTGGCCGCTGTCCACCATCGCGGTTATCAATCGGCACGCCCCGGCCTGAAGGCGGCGCGCTTCCTCGATCCGGCCCGCCTGGAACGCGGCGATGATTTCCAGATAGAGCGGGGCGGCGATGTTGTAGGTCGAGCCGACGCCGCCCGTCGCGCCGCTCGCCAGCGCGCCCAGCAGCATTTCATCGCGGCCCCAGAGCATGTCGTAGCGCCCTTCGGCGAAATGTTGGCAGAGCAGAAAATCATCAAGTGCCTCGTGCGTGAATTTGATCCCGGCCAGATTGGGAATGCGGTCCGCCGCCCTGGCCAGAAACGCGTGAACCCGCGGGGAAACCCCGGTCATCGAGGGCATGTGATAGAAATAAAAAGGCAGCCCGGGCGCGCCCGCGGCGACCTCCGCGCACCAGTCCACGAGGCCCGCGAGGCCGTCCGGCTTGAAAAAGCCCGGCGCCATCGCGGCAATGGCGTCCGCGCCGATGGATTGCGCGTGGGCCGTCAGCCGCACGGCGTCGCCGGGGGCATGGGCTCCCACGTGGATGAAGAGCTTCATGGAGGAGGGAACCGCCTTGCGCCATGCCGCGGCCTGCGCCTCGCGCTCCTCCACCGTGAGGGACAGGCCCTCCCCGGTCGTCCCGTTGACAAAGACCCCGGCAAGCCCGTCGGCCTTCATCCGCTCCGCCATGGCGGGGATGAATTCCAGGTCAATCGCCCCATCCTCGCGGAAGGCGGTGACGGCGGCGGCCACAAGGCCGGCGGTGCGAGGGATGGGGTTCCTATCCGTGTTCATTCATGCAATCCGTGGTTCCATCCGCCTCGTTCCGGCCTAACAAAGCGCCGCCGGAATCGCCGCCTCCACATCCTGATCTTCCCGGGCGATTGGCGTCCAGTCGTCCTGAAAGAGCGCTTCCGGCCAGCCCTGCTTGTCGAGCCAGCGCATCACGCGATGGGCCGCGTCGCCGCTGCGGGTGCCATGCGAGTTGAGAATGATGTCCCTCAGGGGCTGGGTTTCCACGCCCAACCGGGCGAGATTCTCGAAGAGGATTTCCATCGCGGCCAGCGACCGGGCCACGCTGTGCTGCGCGTTGGCGCGAAGATGCGCGGAAGAAGCGGGAAGAATCCGCTTCACGCTCAGGAGCTGCACGGCTTCAAAGGCGGGATGGTCGTAGCCGAGATCGTCGAACCAGAAGACCGGCACTCCGGCTCGCACCAGC
>CAYTRP010000257.1:0-1315 GCA_964440195.1 uncultured Candidatus Sumerlaeota bacterium | reverse complement strand
GCACCAGCCGCCGCTGGTACTCGAAGAGATTCCTCCCTTCCAGCCGCGGACACGGGATATTGCGCTCCAGACAGAAGGCGGCCAGTTCGCCCGCGGCTTCGCCCATGGCCCATTCGATGTTGTGCGTGCGGTAGGCGGCATTGGTTATCTGCGTGGTTCCGATGCACTTGCCGGCGACCGCAAAGTTGTCGAGCTCCGGCGAAAGCATGGCCGCCAGGGGAATCTGGTGCGGTTTGGTCGTCACGCCTCCATTCCAGAGCTTCCTGCCGCCGCAGCGTTTGTGCACATCAATGATGAATCCGCCTATGCCCACGGAATCCTCGAAATGCCTCGCCCGGGAAGCGGGGCACGAATGCGCGGCGATATCCTCTTCGACAATCGTTTGGTACGCGCAGAGGCGGCGTCCCTCCCGGATATACGGCGCCATGGCGTAACCATCTTCCGTGCCGGTGATCTCCGGGCACAGCCGGATCTCCGGATACCCACGTCCCTTGCCGTCGTCCCTTGGCCCTTCGGTCTGGATCCAGTAGAGATACGCCCGGGCGAGCGCCCGGGCCTTCCCGACCGCGCCTTCGAAATCCGTCCCCCCCACCAGCGGCTCGCCGTGATAGTCGTTGCACATGTTGATGATCGTACGGCTATGGCGAATCTTCGGGTCGTTGAAGTTCCGGTGGTCGATGACCGACCGGTAATAGAACCCCGGAGGGATCATTCGCCCCGCATTCCCCATCCGGCGCTGGAACATCGCGGCCTGCTCCTCGTACGTGCTGCCGGGAGTGTAATAATGGAACGGCCCGTGCGAGGCCACCCATTCCTCGTAATCCGGAGGCTTGGGGATGGTGAAGTTCCCGCCGGGAACGTATTCCACGGCGAAACAGATGGTGCTGCTTTGGATGGCCTCGGGATCGGGCTCGGGTTCCGCATGGCGCTCGCCGAAGACCTTCCCGTCTCCTCCCAGGCGGAAGGGAAGCGGGATGAGCGGATAAAGATCGCCCGCTTCACTCCCGTCGAGAAAGAAGCCGGCTTCGATGGAGAGGCGGTCTTCCCCGCCGGCGACCGGACGGCAATCGACCGAAACAAGGCGGCGTCCCTCTTTTTTGGCGGATTCCGGAATCCATCCGTTGCGCAGGATCAATTGCCCGGTCAGGATGAACGGCTGCAGCCGTTGCATCAGAATATGATGCGCCACAATGGGCTCGGCCACCACGACGGAATTCATGGCGTTGCCGGGATTGAAATGAATCTGCGCCGCGCCCTCGTCGGACAGCCGGTAATTTTCCTTGTAAAACGAGCGCAAAGCTTCGCGAAACTCGTC
>CAYTRP010000256.1:0-5835 GCA_964440195.1 uncultured Candidatus Sumerlaeota bacterium | reverse complement strand
TGACAATCCAATCATTCTCCTCGTCGGGCTCGTACATGACCCAAATGGGGCGCTTAAGCCGAGTCAGCACACCGTGGGTCATGAGTACCTTGCCGGGCTGACGAATGGGCTCGTTCGCGCCACGAAGCGCCGTTTCAAGTCCGAGCGTACCGATCATCCTTCATCTCCCTTCAGCCGCGCCAGTGTCGAGGGGGTAAGCAGGCTTTCGAAAGCATTCTTGAGGTCAACGTGAGCGCTGTCGAGGAAATCCTCGACCTTGACCCTCGAGGCGCCGATTCGACGCCTGTCGGTAACGATCTTCAGGTGTTCAAGACCGTTTTCATCGGGCTGCTCGCTTCGCACTTCAATCCTCAACCGATCACCCGGTCCTTCCATCTGGTAATCGGTGACCCAGGAAACTTCCTCGATGGGCTTGCTCCCCATCGGGCCGGGCCCTTCCAACTGCAATCGGACGTACTTTTCAAGACTGAGGATCTTGTCCTGACGCGGATAGAGCGGAATTCTGTCCGTCGTCGACATGCCGATGAATGTCGCGTCCACCTCGGCAAGCTCTGGATCAAAGCTCAAGAGCTTGCTCAGCAGGGCGGTCCGAAAGGGAGCCCAGTCCGTGTAGTTGGTCTCCTCCGCAACAACTTCGTCCGTGGCGATGCCGAATCCAAACGACGGCATCCGCGAGTCGACAAGAAGCAGATAGGTCTTCAGCCCTGCTTCGCGGGGTGCGGCAACGGCGCGGGCTTGGAGGGATTGCTCACGCTGGAAATCGCCCGCCCGCGACTGATACCAAAGCCGATGGCCGAATTGCATTCGGAAGGAGACCTGAGCGAGACTGGGATTCTTCCAAACCGACATGGCAATCTCCCCTACTTCCCCATTCCAATCCGCTGCGTCCTCTGATACAGTTTTCCCTCGCTCTTGATGGCCGGGGCGATGATGATCTCGGTCATCTGGAATTCCTTGAGGTCATGGGCGCCGACGGAGCCCATGCAGGTCTTGATGGCACCGACGATGTTCTGCGAGCCGTCGTCCACGTGGGCGGGGCCGTAGAGGATCTCCTCGAGAGTTCCGGTCGTCCCGACGTGCACGCGGGTGCCGCGCGGCAGGTTGTGGTGCGGCGTCGCCATGCCCCAGTGGTATCCGCCGCCGGGGGCTTCCTTGGCCTTGGCAAAGGCGCTTCCGACGACGATCGCGTCGGCGCCGCAAGCCAGCGCCTTGCAGATGTCGCCCCCCTTGCTCATGCCGCCGTCGGTGATGATGGGGATGTAGCGCCCCGTGCGCTTGTAGTGGAAATCGCGCGCAAAGGCGCAATCGACGGTCGCCGTGACCTGCGGAACGCCCAGGCCGAGCACGCCGCGCGAGGTGCACGCCTCGCCCGGCCCAACGCCCACCAGGATTCCCGCCGGGTTGCAGTCCATCAGTTCGAGGCAGGCCTCGGTCGTGACGGTGTTGCCGATGATGACCGGCGCCTTCATTTCCGCGCACAGTTTCTTGAGATCGACGGACTTGTGCTTCGTGGATTCATAGCGAACGGTGGAAACCGTCGCCTGGATGACGAAGATATCGACGCCGGCTTCCTCGGCGATCCTGCCGAAGCGGTCGGCTTTTTGGGGAATGGAGGAGACGACGGCTTTTTGGCCGGACGCCTTGATCTCCGCGATACGCTGGGCGATCAGATGTTCCTTGATGGGTGCCGAGTAGATCTTCTGCACGATGCCCGTCGAGTCGCTCGGGTCGCTGGTGGCGATGGCATTGAGAGCATCGGTCGGGTCCTCGTAGCGGGTCTGCACGCCTTCGAGGTTCAGGATGCCGAACCCGCCCATCTCGCCCATGCGGATGGCAAAGGGGACGTTGACGACACCGTCCATGGCCGCCGCGATGATGGGAATGGGGAATTTCTGGCCGCCGATTTCCCATGACGTGTCGGTGTCGTCGGGGTCGATGGTGAGAACCCCCGGCGCGAGGGCGATTTCATCGAGTCCATACGTCTGGCGGGCTTTTCGCCCCCTACCGATCCACATACCCATGAGGCAGGGTCTCCCTGATCAGATTTTTAGGCGAAGGAGCGCGGTGCGGACGCCAAATCCGAAGAAACACTTCTCCCCGGGCCACCTCGGAGAGAGGGGGCGGACGGTGGGAAGGGCGAATTCGAAGGGGTTTGGGGTCAACGCCGGATGCCGCGTCCTCGCGTTGGCATGCGGTTGTGTGATACCCGGCTTCGGGGCGTGTCAACGGCGATGGTGAGACCCGCGCGTGGAACTCCGCGCGCGGGCCGCGATCTCGTCGAAAATCAATAAATCGACATCGACTCGACGGTGCGCAAGATAATGACTGTCGCCGTGTCCGAGGGGGGATCACCCGCAGGCGGCGTGATGGAAGCCGCTGTCGCGATCAGTTCCACCGGGTTGGGAGAACCGGGTTCGGTGACAACCGTAACAATGCCCGAGGCACCCTGGCCCGGGAGGAGCGACCCAAAGGAGAGAATGACCATCCCCCCCTCCGTGCTGATTCCCCCCCAATCCGACTCGACTCCGAGGGCGGTCACACCGGTGGGCAGCGGCAACTGGAGTTCCACGCCCCGTGCTTCGTGGCTCCCGATGTTCTCGACCATCACGGTCAACTCAAAGGGCTCGCCATCCTTCACAAAATCCGCCGAGGATTCGACGGTGACGGCGAGTTCGGCCTCCTGCGGTACCACCGTCGTCAGCGCCAGCGGATCGCCAAAGACGATGTATTCCCGCAGCGTCTTCATCAACGACGGGTACTGCGTGGCGTACTGGACGGATGCGCGGTGCGACATCTGCCCGACGGTGGCGGCGCGGTTGGCCGGATCCGCCTTGCCGAGTTGCGTAAGATAAGCTCCCTGAAGAAGGCGTTGTTCGTTGTAATAATCGACGCCGCACGGCCCAATATTGGCCACCGCACCATAGTCCGAACTGAACAGCCATGCTTCAGCCATGGAAACATCTTCGCGGCCAGGAGCTGCATAGTTGCCGTTGAGGCAAGTGAAAGTCCCAACAATCGGCCATTGATTCGTAGTGGCAAAGGTCTTTACGTTTGCATTATTGATGGGATGTGCGTTGTTGGTATCGTACGAAGTGGCGAGTTGACCGCTCCAAAGGTTGTAATTCCCGTGTCCCGTGTAGAAGAAAACAGAAGCGCCGAATGGTTGATCAGCATCATCGAAGCGTTCAAAACTCTTTCGGATTGCAGGCGTGTTCACCAGCCCTCCCAATTCGGGTACTGGTACTCCTTGAACCATCGTGACGGAGGTAAAACCGGATTCACTACTGTACAGAGATGTCCAGATTGCCTGATCGTTTCTGAATATCGGATCGTTCTGGGCAAGAAAGTAGGCCGGCCGGTCCTGGCGCGTAAGTGAACCTGCCATGGCATCATGGCCTATGGCACGCTCAACTATACGCTCTATATCCGTTGGCGACTTTACTGGCCACCGAGCCAGTTGCACGTCTAGTAGGTTGTCTTCACCGAACAGGAGCCCATAAGACAGGTCAACTGAGTTCTCGACAGTAGTACCGGTCAAGGTTTCAGGATTGAATTCAAAAACAACTCCTTCCTCTATGAATGCGGGGATCCAAGGAACCGACTTGAACCCAAGGTAGTTCCTGCGGTCGAAACTCCCGTGGCCGACGAGCACCACAAAGGGAACGGCCACTGACTGTTCCGCCGATTCAATGATGTGTCCAAGCGCATCCCGGATGGCCTCGGGGGAGGATTGCCCACCGTTGAAGACATTATAGGCTGCCTGCGGGCAAATCTCCATGACGCCAGGCCCCCGGTGACTGATCCATGGCTGCATTGCCTCACCGTAAGATTCGTCGCGCACGACTATGCCACGAAGTGGAATCCCCGTAGGAAGTGGTTCAGGCAGAGTCTCCGAATCAACGGCCGTGTCGGGAGATAAGAGGTTCTCCAAGTGCTCGAAGTGAAAAATGGCCGCAGACGAAGAGGCCTCAAAAGTGACCGCCACGGTTCCGCTTTCGTCGTCAAACGTGATGACGTCGGTCACCAATACCGGACTGTCCGGCACGGTTACATCCAGAACGAGAACGGTATTCGCGTTAGTGCCTGCCGGGAATCCTCCCATGGTGACCCTGCGCGGCGAACCGGCCGCCGCCAACCGAAGACGTCCGAACTCGCCGCCTTCCAATCGCGGCTTTGCAAGATAGGTCACCTCGACAACATCGAGGTACTGCGCATCGGCGTTCCCCCCCAGGACGACCGGGGAGTTGCCCGGGATATGGTGCTGAAAAGGGAGAGTGGCTGTTGGACCGGACGGGAGCGAAGGAATAGTGAAATTGTAGTTTGCAATCCTTTTTGTCTTCCCTTTCCAGGTGACTTGTGTCAGGGAGACGCCGCCGAAGCTCGGGACGGCATAATGGTCGGGATCGAATCCCGCGACAATGCTTCTCCCATGAAACTCAACTCTCAAGGAAACAAACGTGTTCGTGAGAAGATCATGTATCGGTAATTGATGGGTATGTGCAGTCCCAGCCGCCAGCCGGTGAAACGCGAATTTGGAGCCGACCGCATTTTCCACCATGGTGGGCTCATAGACAAGATTCCAGTCATATCGCCGGTTGCGGACAACTTCCACCTCGGCGGGGGATTCCGGCGCGGGGAGGGTGGCGAACGCCGGCCGCGTCGTCAGGCGCGGCGAGGCACCTTCCTCCACAAGCTTGAGGAACACCGAATCGTCCGTGTCCGCGTCGGTCACGCGACGCTGGGCGTAAAACACAATGTCCTCGCCCTCCACACCGAAGGGCAGCACGGCTCCGTGATGGATCAACCGAACGGAATCGACCGTCTCACCGTCCACGCCGAGGGATGCCATCGGCACGCGATACACGCGATGGTCCGCCGTGAAGGCAATGCGCTGGTCGCCGGGGGGTTGCAGGAGATCGGGGGCACTACTGCGCCGGTCCGCCGCCCGGAGGACAACGGCGTCCTCGGGGTTCACGAACAGGGACGCGACGGATCGCTCGGCCCGACGCGCACTCGTGCGCCGCGGTCCGGCCTCGGGCGCGAAGGCGACATCGAAGCGCGCCTCGACGGCGCGCTCCGTTTCCGGGAGGCGATAAAAAACCTGGGCGGCGCGCACCATGCCGACCCGCGCGGGGCGGATTTCGCCCTCGATGGTTCCGTATTCCGCCAGGAGTTCGCCGGTCGCGGCATCCACCATCTCGCCCACGACGGTGTGAGGTTCGGCGGGGGGCGCGTATCCATCGGGCACGGCCACGAGGAACGACCGCAGGCTCAGGTCCGGCGCGGGGCCTTCGAGCACCCAGACTTCCTCCTCGCCGGTGACGGGGTCCGTGACATGGCGTTCCTCGCGCCGCCACTCTCCCGCCTTTTGCGGAACGAGAGGGCCGGGCGCGTTGTCCACGGCCACGCGAAGGCGCATGGACGGCTGCCCCTCGTGGACGACGGGTTGGCTGTCAATCAGCCGGCCGCCCGGATCTGCCGCACCCACGGTCGTGGCGCTGAACAGGAGGAGGAAGGATACTGCCAATGGGAGAATGCGGACGAGACGAATCATGGCCACCTGCACAGGGTATCGTTGGAGGGAACTGAATTGCGCCGAAAGCGTTGCGAGGCCCCCCTCTCTCGTCAATCACGGATTGGCCAAAATGAGGGAGCAGGCGCAAAAAAATGAGGATTTGGCGGGAGATCCCGCCCCCCCGCCGCGCACTGGGGCTCTATCGCTTGCAGGCTTCGCGAATGATCCGCGCCATGGCGGCGGCCTGGGAAGAACGGCGGAAGGGGTCAAGGTCCCGCGCCGGGGGGACGGATCGGGGGGAGGCAAGAAAACGGGCAAGG
>CAYTRP010000255.1:0-5836 GCA_964440195.1 uncultured Candidatus Sumerlaeota bacterium | reverse complement strand
AGGGTGAGAGGCAGCGCAAGGATCCGTACACGGAGTGGCGCGCGACGATCCATGAGCAGTTGATCGAGGAGATGCGCATCCGGCGCGACGCGCTGGAGACGTTGCAGGACCAGGAATTGTGGGCGAAGTCGCGGGTGTTCGCGAACCAGATCATCTTCGACCTCCAGCAGTCGGGGCGCCTGCCCAGCGGGATCGACCCGCAGGTCCTGCTGAAGGACGTGCTGAGCGAGGCGCTGGGGCTTGGGCCGATCCAGGACTTCCTTGCCGATCCGGACGTCGAGGAGATCATGGTGAACGGCCCGGACAACATCTACATCGCCAAGCGGGGCAAGACGGTGAGGACCGACAAGGTCTACATCGACGAGGAGCGGCTGGAGACGGTGATCAACCGCATCGTCGCGCCACTGGGGCGGCAGATCAACAAGCTGAGCCCGATGGTGGACGCGCGGCTTGCGGATGGCTCGCGCGTGAACGCGATCATCGCGCCGATCTCGCGCTCGGGGCCGGTGCTGACGATCCGCAAGTTCCCCCCGCACCCCCTGTCGCCGGAGGAGCTGGTCCGCAAGGGAAGCATGAGCATGGCGATGATGAAGTTCTTCAAGCTGGCGGTGGAACACCGGCTGAACATCCTGATCTCGGGGGCGACGGCGGCGGGCAAGACGACGCTGCTGAACATCCTGTCGTCGTTCATTCCGGCGGACGAGCGCATCATCACGATCGAGGACAGCGCGGAGCTTCAGATTCCGCAGCCGCACGTGATCTCTCTGGAGACGCGGCCGGGCAACGCGGAGGGCACGCCGGAGATCACGATCCGCGACCTCGTGCGCAACTCGCTGCGCATGCGGCCGCAGCGTATCATCGTGGGCGAGTGCCGCGGCGGCGAGGCGGTGGACATGCTGCAGGCGATGAACACGGGCCATGACGGCTCGCTGACGACGGGTCACGCGAACGGTCCCCGCGAGATGCTGTCGCGCCTCGAGACGATGTGCCTGATGGCGGGAATCGAGATGCCGCTGCCGGCGATCCGCGAGCAGATCTCGCGCGCGATCGACCTGATCATCCAGGTGGAGCGCTTTCCGGACGGGAAGCGCCGCATCACGAGCGTGGTGGAGATCCTGGGCCTGGACGAGGGGGAGTACGACATCAAGGAAGTCTATCGCTTCGAGTGCACCTCGGTGGCGGAGGGCAAGGTCGAGGGGCGGTACATTCCGTGCGGTTACCTGCCGGCGTTCATCGCGCGCCTCAAGGAAATGGGTGTCGACGTGCCGCTCGAAATCTTCCAGGCGGAGTAGACATGGGCATCCTTGAATTCTACCGGGACAACCCGCAGTTGGGGATGTTCATCGGGCTTGGCGCCTTGGCGCTGGGCTTCCTGGCGTACTCGATCACGTCCTCGCTGGCGGCGGGGGCGGAGGAGTACAGCCGGCGTTTCACGAAGTCGGCCGAGGCGACGCTGGACGAGATGTTCGTGTTCATGCCGTCGACGTGGATCCTGACGATGAAGTTGTCCTGCTCGCTGGTGGCGGCGCTGTTCGCCGCGGCGCTGTTCGCGGCGCTCCCCCCGTTGCAGTTGCTGGTGCCCGCGCTGGCCTTCGCGGTGCCGGCCTTCTTCGTGCCGGACATCCTGATCAAGAGGGCGTATCGCAACCGGATCCGCAAGTTCCACATGCAGATGATCGACGCGCTGACGGTGATCTCCAACAGCATGAAGTCGGGCCTGTCGTTCCAGGACGCGATGAAGATGATGACGGAGGAGCTGAGGGACCCGATCGCGGGGGAGTTCCGGCTGGTGCTTCGGGAGATCAGCATTGGCCAGTCGCAGGAGCGGGCGCTGGAGAACCTGACGCGCCGGATTCCCCTGGAGGACCTGACGCTGTTCGTGGCCTCGATCAACGCGGTGCACCGCATGGGCAAGGGAATCCCCGAGATTTGCGAGCGCGCGTTGCACGTCATCGAGGAGCGCTTCCGGATCGAGCGGCACGTGGAGACGCTGACGGCGGAGGGCAAGGCGCAGGCGTTCGTGCTGACGAGCGCGCCGTTCGCGCTGATGTTGATGCTGTTCTTCATCGATCCCGGCCTGATCTGGATCCTGTTCAACACCTTTGCCGGGATCATCATCCTGATCGCGGTCATCTTCCTGGATGTGATTGGCTACATCATTATCCGGCGCATCACGACCATCGATGTTTGAGGGAGGCCCATGGACGGGATTCTGAACTCACCGGTTGCGCCCTTCTTCATCGCCGGCCTCGCGGCGGTCTCGGTGGCCGCCATGGCCTGGTGGGTGACGTGGCTGGGGACGAGCATCGGGGAGGAGGCCCAGGCGTTCGATCGCAAGCAGGTGGGCCTGCTGATCATGATGCTTCCGATCGCGCGCCGGCTGGGGAACTATTCGGAGTCGATCCGGTGGATGCCCCTGAGGCGCTATGAGAGCTGGGCGGCGAAGAACCTGAACCTCGCGGGCCTGAACGACTTGTTTTCGCCCCGCGAGTACGTCGGCTCGCACCTGGTGCTGTTCCTGCTGGGCGCGCTGCTGCCGCTGTTCCTGCTGTTGTATCCGGACAACAATCCGCTGCAGATCGGGATCATGAGCGTGGTGCTGGGGACGGTGCTGCTGTTCATGCCGTTTCTGGTGCTGAAGGACATCATCGACAAGAGGCGGAAGGCGATTTTCAAGTCGCTGCCGTACCTGATGGATCTCGTGACGCTGTTGGTGGAGTCGGGGATGGACTTTTCGCTGGCGATGGACCGGGCGGCGCAGCAGTTGGGCAAGGGGCCGCTGCAGGACGAGATCAACCGGTTCACGCGGCAGATCCAACTGGGCCATCCCCGCCGGCGCGCGCTGACGGAGTTGGCCGAGCGGAGCGACCTGGCGCAGATGAAGACGCTGGCCACGGCGCTGATCCAGCAGGAGCAACTGGGCTCGCGGATCGAGACGGTGCTGCGGCGGCAGTCCGAGATCCTGCGCTTCACGCGCATGCAGAATGCGGAGACGCTCGCGAACAAGGCACCGGTGAAGATCATGATTCCGATGATCCTGTTTATCTTCCCCTCGATCTTCATGATTTTGATCGGCCCGATGATCATCCAGTCCATGGCGGGCCGCTAATGTCCGAACGTCAAATCAAGCTCTCGATCATTTCCGGCCTGGAAGCGGGCATGTCGTACGACCTCAAGGGGCCGATGGTCGTGGGTCGCGACGCGGGCTGCGACATCGTGTTGAGCGACACGGCGATCTCGTCGAAGCACGCGCGGCTGACGATCAGTCCCGTTCCGCGGGTGACGGACCTGGGTTCCGCGAACCACACGTACGTGAACAACAAGCCGGTGGCGAGCGTGGACCTGAAGTCGGGTGACGTGATCCTGTTTGCCTCGACGGCCGCGCGGATCGAGATCCGCGACATCGCGGTCGAGATGAAGGAGAAGCAGGCGAAGACCCGCAAGCTGGTGCTCTACACGGTGATTGCCCTGATGGTGGTGGGCATTGGCGGAATGTTGTTTTGGATGCAGTCGCAACAGGAGAAGGCGCGGTTGCAGGCGCCGCTTGGGGCGACGGGTCTTTCGGGCAAGGTGGAGTTTCCCGGGGTGAAGACGTCGTTCTTCCCGTTGCCGGGCGAGTTCGATCCCCCGGTCCCGTCCGAGGCGATCACGAGATATGTGACGCCATGGTGGTTGCTCCCGGTGATGCCGGCCAATCGTGGCGAGCTTGAATTGAGCCGCGTGTTGCCGCCCGATCCGCCGGAGCGTCAGTACCTGCGGACACGTCGCTGGGCGGAGCGTCCGCCCAAGCTTGGCGGCCGCCGGATCATCCTTGGGGCGACGCCGAGGCAGACGCTGGTGCTTGGGAGTTACCGGTCGGTGGAGTGGCAGTTTTCGCTTGTCGAGAGAGCGGACCTGACCCCCTTGAACTTTACCTTCATGCTGCAATCGTGGGACGGGCTTCCCCGGGGCGCGGACGTTTCGTGGGTGGGGCTCAATCGCGGTGCGTGGGAGAATGGGAAGGAGACGGACAATCCCGCCGTGCCGAGGCGCTACAACTTCCTGGTTCCGGACACGCTGTGGGACGAACGGTCCGAGAGATTGCAGTCGGCGCACGTCTCGGTCACCAAGGAGCGGAACCTGTACATTCAGTTTCACAAAGTGGGCGAGATGTTGTACATCCTGACGTTCGACTACCCGCTCGCGCAGAAGTCGCGACTCGAGGGCGTGGCGCAGGCGTTGTTGAAGGGACAGAGCCTGCCGGGCCGCTCGCGCCCGCAGACCGAGCAGGAGATCTACGAGATTGCCGACCTGCTGGAGAAGGAGGGGGACATGTTCCTTCCGGACATGACGGGCTGGGGGTTCGATGACTTCGAGCGGCACGACAAGAAGATGGACTTCTTCCGGGCCTCCTCGCGCTACCTGAAGGCGATGGAGTACCGGCAATCGGTGGGGGATTGGCTGAACAGCCCGCGCTACGAGACGTTGGTGGGCAAGATCCTGCTGCTGTACAACTACACCGAGAACAAGAACTCGCTGTTCCAGCGGCTGTTCTGGCAGATCGAGGACGACATCGCCACGCATCGCGAGCGGCGTTCCGGGCTGGCGCGCGTGAAGGAGAACCTGGCGACCCTGCACCGCATCACCTACGAGGGGACGGACATGCAGACCCAGGTGACATTGAACAATGGCAAGACGCACATGATTCCCCTGATGCCGGACGAGTGGATGATGTACACTCACCTGCGCAACATCGTCGTCAAAGAAATGGAGTGATATCCGTGAGCCAGCCTGAAAGCGCCTTCCTTGAAGCCGCCGGAGACACGGTGTTCCCGCTGCTGCCGGAGAAGAACACCCTTGGGCGTGCCGGGGGCGGTGCGACGATCGAGATCGCCGACAAGAGCCTGTCGCGGCACCACGCGGAGATCGAGTGGGACGGTTCGCAGTGGCTGGTGCGCGACCTGAAGTCGACGAACAAGACGTTCCTGAACAATCGCCCCCTCGATCCGGACCAGGCATTGCCGCTGAACAATGGCGACCAGATCCACCTGGGCAAGTTCGCGCTGTCGTTCCGGCTGGGGACTCCCGGGGATGCGAAGGACATGGATGCGACGATGCCGATCGACATGGCCTCGCTTCCGATGGGGGACATGTTCATCAAGGCGGGCATGAAGAGCCTGGCGCCCGCGTCGGATGACTCGGGGATCTCGAAGGTGGCCGTCGGGGACGTGGCGAAGGGCGGGGATGCGCCGCTGAACCAGAATGCGTTCGCGTTCCTGGAACTGCGGTCGGTCACCTCGCCGACGAAGTACTACCTGACGAGGACGTCGGTGCGCGTGGGTTCGGATGCGACGGCCGGGTGCGACATCGTGATTCCGGACAAGGGCATCGAGCCGCTGCACATCGAGATCCGCTTCATGGGCGGCAAGAAGGTTCGGATGCGCAACCTGTCGCAGTCGGGCACCTTGGTGAACGGCAAGCGCGCGGGAAGCATCCCGATCATCGACGGGGACCTGATCGACATCGGCGATTCCAGCTTCACGTTCCGGGTGCTGAAGTTGCCCGAGGTCGAGAAGAAGGGCGGGGGCGGCGGGATCGTGCTGGCGATTGCCGGGGTGCTTGTCGTGGCGGTGCTGGCTGGCGGCGGCATTTGGTACAAGATCAACGTGTTGGACAAGGGGGCGGAGGAGACGCCCGCGGTGGCCGTGGCGACGCCGGCCCCGCCGGCCTCGACGGTGCCGATCGCGCGCGCGGTGGAGCAGATCCGCCGGCTGGAGTTCGCGAATGCGGCGCAGACGGCCGCGCTGGTGGCGGCGGAGTCCACGGACCCCGCGCTGACGCGGCGCGCGCAAAGCAT
>CAYTRP010000254.1:0-5868 GCA_964440195.1 uncultured Candidatus Sumerlaeota bacterium | reverse complement strand
TAAGATAAACGGCAGGAAGGAATTCACGCGCCACGTCACCCTGCTGAAGCGCGTCATCTCCTCCGGCAACGGCGGCAACGGCATCGACTTCGACACCGGTGACATTGACACCTCCCTTGACCTTCACGTTGACGGCAGCGTGAGCAGCGGAAACGAAGGCAATGGCATTTTGCTTTCGGCCCGGGAGCCAACCGTCGTCGTCGGCTTCGCCTGCACCGGCGGCAGCCTCAACACCAACGACTTGCACGGCCTGTTGATAGCCCCGGATTTCGCGGACATGAACATCCAGGTCAACGTGCGCAGCTCCTCGCTCAGCGGCAACGGCGCCGGTGGCGCGGTCGTGGTCGGTTCGTCCGTGCACCTGGAGGGGAACACCGCTTCCGGCAACACGGGCGACGGCATCTCCGTCTCCAGTTCCCATGGCGGCGTCGTCCGCGACAACACCTGCAGCAGCAACACCGGGCGCGGCATCACCCTCAGCACCTCCCATGTCGAGTACGCCACCAACCGCTGCGTCAGCAACGGCATCTCCGGCATCGAGGTCGCCGGCGGATTTGGCAACGTGCTGCGCGACAACTTCGTCTCGGGCAACGTGGACTTCGGCATCGTGCTGCATTCCAGCGAGAACCGGGTGTACGAAAACCGCGCGGGGGTGCAGGCCAAACCGCTCTTCGAGAGCGATCCGGGCCTTGTGAACGACACATCCCCCCCGGCCAGTGCCGCACTTCGCGGGGACCCCAACATCGGCTTCTGACCCTCATCCTCGACTCAAGACACGGCTGGCCGGCCCTTGGCGGGGCCGGCCAGCCGTGTTTTTCGTGGAAGATTGCCTGCCCGGGAGGCTCGATCAATCTGGTGGCGTCGATTCCCTGCCCCCCACTCCCCTTGACGCACGCCCCGCCCTGCCAGTCCCCTGCCGCCATGGCCGACGAATCCTCGCAGACCACCGCCCCCGCCAAAGCCGCCAAGGCCGAACCGCTTGAAAAGCGCCTCGCCCGGCTGGAGGCCATCGTCGAACGGCTTGAGTCCGGCGAGGTCGCCCTCGAAAAGTCCATCGACCTGTACGAAGAGGGGCGTTTGTTGGCCGCCGGGTGTCTGGAAGCCCTTGAAGCCCTTGAGCAACGCGTTCGGCAGGTAAAGGGGGAGGGAGTGGATGGCTCGCTCCAAACCGAGGAATTTGAACCCCGGGATTGACGCCCCCCCGGCGGGATCGTCCTCATGGCGGCGCGGCTTTTGCCTCTGCTCCGCGTGAGCCGGGTGCCACTTGGTGGCACACTCCAGAATTCAGGATTCCAGAAATGTCGTCACGCAGCCACGCGGATCGCCTCCCAAGTCCCCTCGGCCTTGCCCAGGGCGAGTCCCACGCGGCCATCAAGTCGCTTCCCGCCGCGATCCTTCCCCGGGTTGCCGGTCCGGCGGATGTCCGGAAGTTGTCCGTCCCGGAGATGCAGCAACTTGCGGGGGAGGTCCGCAGCCGCATCATCGACGTCATTGCGCACAAGGGGGGGCACTTTGGCGCGCCGCTGGGTGCCGTGGACCTGACCATCGCCCTCCTGCATGGTTACAACGTCCCGGCCGACAAGATCGTGTGGGATGTTGGACATCAGGCCTACGCCTGGAAGATCCTGACCGGTCGCAACCAGCGCTTCGACACCATTCGCCAATTCGGGGGGCTGTCGGGCTTCCTGAAGCGCGATGAGAGCCCGTGCGACGTGTTCGGCGCGGGTCATGCCTCCACGTCGCTCTCCGCCGCGCTCGGCATCGCCGCCGCCCGCGACCACAAGGGCGAGGACTTCCGCGTCGCCGCCGTCATCGGCGACGGCGCCATGACCGGCGGCATGGCCTACGAGGCCATGAACAACGCCGGCCTGCGCAAGACCCGGATGCTCGTCGTCCTCAACGACAACGAGATGTCCATCAGCAACAACGTCTGGGTCCTGCACGAGATGTTCCGCAAGGCCGTGACGCACCCGATGTATGCGCGGATGCGGGAGGGCTTTGTCGGCTTCATCAAGAAGATCAGCACCGACTCCTTCATTCACTACGCCCACCGCGTGGAGGAGGCCATGAAGGGCCTCATCGTGCCGGGCATGTTCTTCGAGGAGATGGGATTCCGCTACATCGGCCCGGTGGACGGCCACGACATTGGCGCGATGGTTGAGACCCTTGAGAAGGTTCGCGACTGGAACGGCCCGCTTCTGCTCCATGTGATCACCCAAAAGGGGAAGGGGTACAAGTACGCGGAGAACGACCCCATCAAGTACCACGCGGCCGCCAACATGAAGGTCGAGACCGGCGTCATGGCGCGCAGCGACGGGCCGCCCCCCTATACCAAGGTGTTTGGCACCGCGCTTGTCGAACTCGGCCATCGGGATCGTCGAATCGTCGGCATCACCGCCGCCATGGACAGTGGCACCGGACTCGACATCTTCGGCAAGGCATTCCCCGAGCGATTCTTCGACGTCGGCATCGCCGAGGAGTGTGCGGTCACGATGGCTGCCGGCATGGCCACCGAGGGCATCCGCCCAGTCTGCGCCATCTACTCGACGTTCCTGCAGCGCGCCATCGACCAGATCATCCACGATGTGGCCATCCAGAACCTGCCGGTTTTCTTTGTGCTCGATCGCGGCGGGCTTGTGGGTGCCGACGGCGCCACACACCACGGCGTTTTCGACCTGACCTATCTTCGCATGATCCCCAACATGGTGGTCATGGCACCGCGCAATGAAGACCAACTCATGGACATGACCCTTACCGGCGTCGAGCACACCTCGGGCCCCATTGCCATGCGTTATCCGCGAGGCGCCGGAACCGGGGTTACGCCCGGGCGCACTCCACAAACCATCCCGATCGGAACCGGGGAGGTCCTCCGTCATGGTCAGCGCATCGCCCTGATTGGTATCGGGCGGATGGTGGGGGAGATGGAAATGGTCGCCGGCCTGCTTGAACCCGAGTTGGGCCATGCGGTTACCGTCGTGGATGCGCGTTTCGTCAAGCCTTTGGACGAGGGATTGCTGCTCGAACTGGCTCGCACGCACGAGTTTCTCTTCACCGCCGAGGACAATGTGCTGGCGGGAGGATTCGGTTCGGCCGTGAATGAAGCCTTGATCCGGCTCGATGCGGGGCAGAGTGCTCATTCTTTTGGACTTCCGGATCAATTCATCGAGCAGGGCACCCCCGAGGAGCTTTACCGCGAGGTTGGGCTGCTCCCCAGGCAGATCGCCGGGGCGATCCGGGCTCGTCTGGCCGCCGGTGGGGCAAAATAATAGGCGAATTCCCGTTGACGGCCCGATGACCCGGTGGTTCCCTGTCCCCGCAAGTCACTCGGACAGTACTCGTAAGTTTGCTCATTCTGGGTTGGTATGGCCCCCAAGCTCCAAGGAGAATAATGATGCTCCAGCCCCTTAGCGAAACCACACCGGAAAGCGTGGCCACCCGTTCCTACGAGTCTCCCGTTATTCGTACGCACAAGCGCGAAGAACTTGAGACCAATGCCACGCCCATCAACGCTTGCTCGTCCTTCGATCCGATCGGGGATTAAGCCCTCGGACTCCTCCGGGGGAGATTCGAGACCGCGCCTGATGACGGAGCGGAAACAAGGCAATATGAGTCCGCCCTGCGCTGGAACAGCCGGGGCGGATTTTCATATGTCCGTGGCGGGGCTTTCCCTGCATGTCTCCGGTGTTCCCGCCTCTGCGGCCCCGGTTCTTCAATTTCTCCTCTCGGCCATGAGCCATTCCAAGACGGATCGGATTCCCGACGTCTCGGTGTGTTGGGACGGGCGGAGCGCCGTCGCCCAACCCGGCGACCGGCGAGTCAGGGCCGGGAGTCTGGAGCACATCCCGTCCCTCACTCTCATCCTCCTCCTTGAGCGGCTTCGTGCCGCGAAACCGTGTCTCCACATCCTGCACGGAAACGCCGTGGCGGTTTCCTCGTCGGATCGCGCCCTTCTGCTGGTCGGTAACTCTGGCGCCGGGAAGACAACGCTGACCTCGGAACTGGTGGCATCCCCCGGCAATCGCCTGATTGCCGAAGACAGCCTGTTGCTGGATCTCGACAGGGAGGTGCTCCACCCTTTTCCGCGTGCCGCGAGCTTGCGAATGGAAGCTGGGACACATGGGGCGCCACACGGTGCGCTGCGTTGGCGGGGCCTTGGCGCGCGCCGCGTTGAAAAGGCGCTCGTTGCGCCACAGCGGGTTCAAACCACGCCCCTTCCGCTGGGCCGTGCAGATATCGTCCTGCTTGAAGATCCTGACCGGGACATGCGGCAAGGCGCGGCCGTCGAGGGGGGACCCGGCGAGACATATTGGATGTCCCACGCCGATGCCTCGCTGCCCACCCTCATCCGTGACCGGCGGTTGCCGGAAGCCTCGCTCAAAGTTCCCGCCAGCGACTCCACCTATCCTTCTCTTTCATTCCCCGCCCCGCTCGACGGGGATGAACGAAGGCGGCTGGTTTCCCTGCTGGCCTCGCATGGGATCATGATCCTGGCTTCCCATCCTGCGGGGCATGTTCCCTTGGGCAACGGATCGAGCCGCCCATCGCATCCGGTCATCCAGCACGCCTCGCCCTTTGATGGCCTGCGGCGTCTCCTCGAGTTCTCCGTTGCCTTTGGCGCGCCAGACTTGTCCGCCACCGACCCTCCACGCCTCCTGATGCGATTGGCGCACGTCTTCAACGGCACGCGATTTCTTCGCCTGATTCCCGGCGGCTCTCCCGCGGACACGATCGCCTGTCTCGGGGCCGCCCTCGACACGAAGCTGTGATGACACCCGCGTCCGCGATCCCGCGCCACCTGCGCGTCCTGGGAATTCTGGCGAGACCACAGCTTGCCGACGGGCAGGCGCGTGCCCTGCGCGAGATCCTCGCCCAGCCCTCCTGGCGTCCGCTTCCACGACTGGCTTCCACCAATCTTCTCGAGCCACTCTTCGCCCACCACCTATCCGGGCATTCGATTGATCCCAACTCGGTTTTTTGTCCCCTGTCACCCGGCGTGCTTCCCCCACCCTCCTTCGTGGATCTCATGAGTCGATGGATCGCGCGCCGGCGTGAAATCGCGTCCTTGGTCGAGGCCTTTGAATCATCGTCCCTCTCCCGGGTTCTGGTTTTCAAGGGAGCGGCCATCGCTCCCCTCTATCCGGCACCCGCCCTGCGACAGATGGCGGACATCGATGTCGCCGTCTCGCCGGACGAGCTTGCACAGGCGCGCACGCTCCTATCGTCCTTGGGATGGCGGCAGACCCGTTCTCCCTTCGCGGAGACATGGAAGAAGACCGGTGCTCCCTTTGGCATCGATCTCCACACTCCGCACGAGGAGGTCGCCACTCGCGTCCTTGCGTCGGCGCTGCCTGCTCTCGCGCTTTCCGGGCATTGCCGGATCATCCGTGTGCCGAATCCCACGGATCACCTGATGCTGCTCGCTGTCCATGCGACGGACAACGCCGGCAATCGCATCTGGCGTGACGTCTGCGACGCACAGGCACTCATCGCCTCGGGGGCAAGCAGTCCTGATGCCCTCGGGCACGCCGAGGCCACCGCTGCCCGCGAACCTCTCGAAGCCTTCCTCGCGTTCCTTGCACGCTGGTGTGGCGCAACTCATTCCGTCACCAATCCCCGGTCGCGGGAAGCACGTCGTATTCTCTCGATCTTCGAAGCCGCTGCCATCGAATCCGTCTCGCCCGTGGAACTCGAACTGGTGGGCGGATTCCTTGTGGATACGCCCTTGGCGCTATGCGACAAACTGTTCGGCTCTCGCACTCCTTTGCCTGCCCGGGCCTCCACCGCCGTCGAGCGCGATCCACGCCTTGGTACGCTGCCGCCCCGGGGCAGCCTGGCGCGCCATAAAATGCGTTTGGCAGTGTTGGGCAG
>CAYTRP010000253.1:465-5873 GCA_964440195.1 uncultured Candidatus Sumerlaeota bacterium | reverse complement strand
CCATCACTCTGCGCGATTCCGCCCCACCCTCGACGCCATCCCCAGAATCCGCATCCTGATCGACGACGGCAGCGCCCGCAGAATCCCCACCATCAGGCGATTCCGCCAACCCGGGATGACGACTGGTCCGCCGCCCAGCTTGCGCAGCGACAAGTCCACCACCTCCGCGCAGGACATGACCGGCAGCCCCGTCCGCCGGGGCGAACGCGCGCGCTGGTGAAACTCCGTTTCCGTCGGTCCCGGACACAGTGCCTGCACATGCACGCCGTGCGGCCGCATCTCCGCCCACAACGCCTCGGCCAGAAAGAGGTCGAATGCCTTCGACGCCGAGTACGTCGCCATGAACGGCAGGGAGAAATGTCCCAGCACGCTGGCCGTGACGATCATCGCGCCGCGCCCGCGCGCCTTGAGCAGCCGCGAACCGTGATGGGCCACCTCGACCACGGCGCGGCAATTCAGGTCCGCCATCGCCGCCTGTTCCGCGCCGCCCGACTCTGCAAATTCCTCGAATGTCCCAAACCCCGCGTTGTTTACCACGACGCCGATGTCGATCCCCTCGCGACCGATCTCCGCAAACAGCGCCTCCACGGCACCCGCCGCCCCCAGATCCATCGCGACCACACGGCAGCGCTTGCGCGTCTTCTTCCCGATCTCGGCGGCCAGCGCTTCCAACCGCTCGCGGCGTCGCGCCACCAACACCACGTCAAAGCCCGCCCCCGCCAATCGCCGTGCAAACGCCTCACCCAACCCGCTCGAAACCCCCGTCACCAGCGCCGCCCCGCCGTAACGCCCGTGCAAGCCCGACGGACCCGCCATGTCCTCCGCCTTTCCCGGGCCAGTTGTGGGTTTACACCGCCCGACGCCCCCGCTATGCATGCCCGCGAACGGAGAAGGCAAGATGACCCTGCCGGAAACCTGGCAATTCCTCGGACCCTGGTGGTGGGTTCTGCACATCCTCGCCATCGCCCTCGTCTTCTGGTGCGGGTACCTGATCGGACGCCACTCCAACGAAGAACCCCATCATTCCCATCACCACCATCATCATCACGACCATCCCAAGCATCCCGCGCCTCCCCAACTCCCGCATCCCGACCCCTGACTCCTGACTCCCTGGTTCCTTGCTTTCATGTCCTCTCCCGTCTCAATCCTTGCCCATGATCGCCGCATCGCCGAGTCGTTGCTCGAAATCAGCAACGCCGTCGGCTCCGTCATGGACATCGAGGACATCCTCCAGCGCATCTGCGACATCGGCGCGCGCGTCATGCAGACCAACACCTGCTCCATTTACCTCATCGACGAGGATGATCCCGGCTTTCTGATCCTGCGCGCCAGCTATGGCCTCAGCCGCGCCCAGGAACTCGGCGTGCGCGGATTTCGCATCGGCGAGGGCCCCCCCGGATGGGCCGCCGCCGAGAACCAGACGCTCGTCCTGCGGGATGCCACCAACGATTTTCGCAACGCCAAGCTCGACGACACCGCCGAGGAGCAACGCTACATCGCCTACATCTGCACGCCCCTGCGCATCCAGGAGGAGATCGTCGGCGTGCTCTCCCTTCGTCGCGAGAACCCCACCGACTGGCGCGAGGAGGAAGCCGTCTTCGCCGAGATCGTCGCCAAGCAGATCGCCATCGTGCTGGAGAAGTCGCGCCTGTACCGCGAGAAGGTCGAGGCGGAGCGCCTGGCCGCCATCGCCATCTCGTTGAGCGAGGTGGCCCACTACATCAAGAATATCCTGCAAAACATGATCGGCGGGGCCTACTTCATCGAGATCGGCCTCAAGCGCGGCAACATCCAAAAGGCCCAGTCCGGGTGGGAGCTTCTGCAGCGCAACGTGGACAAGATCAAGACGCTCGTCGAGAACATGCTGCGCTTCTCGCGCGAGCGCACCAGCACCCTCTCCGACGAGGACCTCAACTCACTCGTCGCCGAGGTCGCGCGCACCGTCGACGACCGCGCCGCGTCCCGGGGCACCGGCGTGATCGTGGAGTTGGACGACCGCGTCCCCACGTTGCAACTCGACAAGGAAGCCTTTGCCGACGCGTTGCTCAACCTCGTATCCAATGCCCTTGACGCCATCCCCGACGATCGCCTCGGCGAAGTGCGCATTGTCACGCAACTCGAACGGGAGAAGGATCGCGTGCTGTTGACCGTCGCGGACAACGGCAACGGCATCCCCGACGAGGTCCGCCACCGCATCTTCAACCTCTTCTTCTCCACCAAGGGCAAGGGCGGCACCGGCATCGGCCTCGCCGTCACCCGCAAGATCATCCTCGAACACGGCGGCCAAATCTGGTTCGAGAGCGAGCCCGGCCACGGAACCCGGTTCGTGGTGACGTTGCCCACATGAAATAGAACGAAACAATACCATGCACAGAGTTCACGGAGGACACGGAGAAAAACAGAAAAGACGCAAGACTCGCCCGGTTCCGCTTCCTCGATTGCATCTCTCGAATCTTCGTCGATTTCACATCAAGCTCTTTTTCTCCGTGTCCTCTGAGTACTCTGTGCTTATCCGATGTTTCTACCTCCATCGACCGTTATTGTTTCGCCGGTTATAAAGTCTGATTCGAGAAGAAATAAGATAGCCTTGGCTATGTCTTCCGGATCACCCCATCGCTTAAGCGGCGACCGCCGCACCGCCGCGTCGGTGAACTCTTCGCTCTGTCCCTCCGGCGGAATGACCGGCCCCGGCGCGATGGCGTTCACCAATACCTCCGGCGCCAGCTCCACCGCCAGCGCGCGCGTCAACGCATCCAATCCTCCCTTCGCACACCAATACGCCGCATGGTTCTTGTAGGGCCGTTGCAGCATGCAATCCGTCAGGTTGATGATCCGCCCCGGCTTGGCCGCGCGCAGCAACGGCAACGCGATTTGACTGCACAAAAACGGCCCGCGCAGGTTCGCCGCCAACACGTCTTCGTAAATGTCATCCGTCGTGTCCTCGAATCGCGCGCGCGGGAATGTCGCCGCGTTGTTCACCAACGCATCCAATCTGCCAAACCCGGCGCGAATCTCCCCCACCATCCGCTCCACATCCACCCGCACTGACTGGTCGCCTCGCACCACCAACGCCCGCCGCCCCAGCGCCTCGATCTCCTCCGCCACCTTCCGCGCCTCCGCTTCCGAAGACCGGTAATGCACCACCACGTCCCATCCCGCCCGCGCGCACGCCAAGGCAATCGCCCGGCCAACACGCCGGGCGGAGCCGGTGATCCAGATGATCTTCTGTCCGCCACTCGTCATGGCAACCTCCGGATTGGGCTTCCCAACACCCATCACCCCGTCCACCGCGCGCCCGATTTCATCATCCTCACCTTGCACCCCGAACGCAAGACGCCTTCCCTCCATCAACGCATCGCCACCCAACCGACATCCCATCATGCTCATATCACCTCTCCCCACCCTCTCCGGCCCTCTCCTCCTCGAACCCACGATCCATCGCGACGCGCGCGGCTACTTTCTCGAATCCTGGCGCGAATCGATGCTCGCCGACGTCGGCATTGATGTCCACTTTGTCCAGGACAATCACTCGCATTCGGTTCGCGGAGTGGTGCGGGGCCTGCATTATCAGAAATCGCCCGGCATGCCCAAGCTCGTGCGCTGCAGCGTCGGCCGCGTGTGGGACGTCATCGTGGACATTCGGCGCGAATCGCCCACGTTCGGCCAATGGGCCGGCATCGAACTCGACGGCGAATCCCATCGCATGATCTACATCCCCATCGGCTTCGCGCATGGTTTCGCGGTGCTGAGCGACTTCGCCGACGTGCAGTACAAGTGCGGCTCCACCTACAACCCCGCCACCGAAGGCGGCATCCTCTGGAACGATCCCGACCTCGCCATCGACTGGAAGGTCACCGCTCCTATCCTCAGCCCGCGAGATGAAATGCTGCCGCGCTTTCGGGAGGTGTTTCCCAAGCAAGAGGCAGGAGGGACCGCGCGAGTTCACCACGGAGTCACGAAGGGCACGGAGCACCAACAAGAGATTCTCTGAGTACTCGTTTGCACCGACTCCTGCTCGCTGGTCCCCAACCGCTCAACCCCGCACTTCTCCGTGTCCTCCGTGCCTCAGTGGTAAATGCAGCAATACCGATGCACCTTCACGCCAGCCCGGGATCGCTCCCCGCGTACATCCGCACAAACTCATTCGCCCTTCTCTCCACTGCCATTGTCGTCGACGGCCCGTGTCCGCAGTAGATCCGCAGATCCCTCTCCTGCGCGAAGAAACGCCGCAGGCTCTTGCGCATCGCCTCCTCACTTCCCCCCGGCAAATCCATTCGCCCGATCGAGCCGCGAAAAACCAGGTCTCCCACGAGGGCAACTTCCTCCGCCTCGCAAATCAAGCACACACACCCCGGCGAGTGCCCTGGCGTGTGCAGCACCCTCCACTCCGCACCCAACGCCGTGAACGACTGCCCGTCGCTCCAAAGCGCATGATGCGCCACCGGCTCGAACGGCAGGCCGATCCACGTCGCGCCGCAGAGCATCGCGTCCCCCAGCCATTCTTTCTCAAGCGGATGAATCGTGACGGGTGCCGCCGTCTCGCGATGCACCTCCGCCGCGCCACCGATGTGATCGATGTGCGCATGCGTCAACCAGATCGCCACCACACGCCCACCCCGCCGCTTCACGACATCCAGGATCCGTCGCGCTTCGTCGCCCGGATCGACCACCACCACTTCCTTCGTCACCTCGTTCATCACCAGGTGACAATTCGCCTGCAACGGCCCCACCGCCAACGTCTCGATCTTCAATCCCATGAACCCATGCCTTTCCAGTCACTCAATCTTCCAAAATCTTCCAACAATCTCCCAGCCATCGCACGCACCCTTCATCCTTTGTACTTTATCTTTCATCCTTCAAAAAGATCCTCCCCCTCCACCACCACCACCGATCGGAACGTCCCCGTTGCCAATTCCGTGCGAACGTGGCGCCCCGCCTTCATCTTGCCCGCGTCCGTCACCAGCCTCGCGTTCTTCGCGTCACGCACGATGGCATAACCCTTCTTCAGGATCAACCCCGGGTCGTGCCCCGCCAGCGCCCCGCGCGCCGCCAGCACCCGCCCCCGGGCGTCCGTCACGCGACGCTCCAGCGATTGCTCCATGCGCCGCACCGCGTCGTCGGTGCGCTGCATCGCCTCCTTCAACAACCGCTCCGGCTCGCGCAGTCCCCACGAGGACAGGCACCCCCGCAGCCGCTGGCCTGTGTCGCGCATCCGTTCCTGGATGTCCCGCTCCAGCCGCCGCGACAGGTTCCACACCCGGTCATGCAGCCCCGCGTATCCCGCGCTCACGATCTCCGCCGCCGCGCTCGGCGTCGGGGCCCGCAGATCCGCCACAAAGTCACAAATCGTGAAGTCCGTTTCATGCCCAACCGCGCTCACGACGGGCACCGCCGAAGTAAAAATCGTC
>CAYTRP010000253.1:0-455 GCA_964440195.1 uncultured Candidatus Sumerlaeota bacterium | reverse complement strand
CGCCAACGCCTCGTTGTTGAACTCCCACAAATCCTCCAGCGACCCGCCCCCGCGCCCCACGATGATCACGTCGCAATGCCCCGCCAGCGCCCGCACGCCCGCCGCCACTTCCGCCGCCGCGCCCTCCCCCTGTACCCGCGCCGGCCACAACAGGATCTCCACCCCCGGCGCGCGACGCCCCAGCACCGAGATCATGTCCCGGATCGCCGCCCCTGTCGGACTCGTCACGATCCCCACCCGCGCCGGGAGGGCCGGCAGCGACCGCTTGCGCGCCGCATCGAACAGCCCCTCGGCCTCCAACCGGGCCTTCAACTCCTGGTACTTTTGCCACAGCAGCCCCTCGCCCACCGGCCGCATCGAATCCACGATCAACTGGTACTGGCCCCGCTTGTCGTACACCGACACCCGCCCCCGCGCCTCCACCCGGTCCCCGTCGCGAAACGTGGCCTTCTGCG
>CAYTRP010000252.1:0-5881 GCA_964440195.1 uncultured Candidatus Sumerlaeota bacterium | reverse complement strand
AACAGCAACCGAACCCCCTGGTCCTGCAGCCGCAGGTAGAGCGGGATGTTGGTGTTCACCGCCTTGTTGTCGCACTTCAGCACCATGAACAAAAGGACCCGGTCGATCCCCTGCCGCACCAGCCTCTCAAGGTTCTCCGCCTCGCGTTCATACGAGTTGTTCGAGAGGCACAGCGTGATCTGCGTGTTGCGCTGGAATGCCTCCTCGTCGATCCGCATGATGATGCCGCTCATGAACGAGCCCGACGCATGCTCGAACACCACGCCCAGCGAGCGGTTCTTCTGCCGCCCCACCCGCGTCTTCTGGCGCGACACCCCGTCCGACACGAACGAGCCCCGCCCCCGGCTCGCGTAGACCAGCCCCTCGGTCACCAGGTCGTTCAACACCCGCCGCGCCGTGATCTTGCTCACCTTGTACTTCGCCGAGATCTCATTCAGCGAGGGAATCCGGTCATGCGGGCGCAACTGCCCCTCCAGGATCTGGATCGACAGGTCCGTCTTGATCTGCGCGTACTTGTAGCCCGTCTTGTCGGCCTTGGCCTTCGTTGACATGGGTCATGTTCATCCCGGCACGTCGGTGGTCACATCGCACGCCTACGATGGCGGCGCCCCCGCGGGGAAGCAAGGGCGAACCCCGCCCCCCGAGGCCCGCTCCCACGACTTTGCCATTGAGACTGAAACCGGAACCATCCTTCGCTGTTGCATTCGTCATCGGGGATTTTTCATCCCACTTTCGATCGAGTCAGGACTATCAAGGGAGCGACTCACATGCCGGACGATTCCACCGGACAGCACGACGGGCAGGCCGATCAACCGGGTCCGTCCCGCCTCGACGCGCTCGAGGAGCGCTTCGCCCACCTTGAACGGGAAACCCGCGCCCTCCGCGATGCCGTCCACGACCTCGCTGCGATGCTGTCCGCCCGCGGTGCCTCCCTCTCCGCGCCCCCGGCCACCGCCCACCCCGCGCCTCCGCCCCCACCGGCCCTTGCTCCCCCACATCTCACGCCGCCCGCGCCACGCCCCGTTCCCTCGCAGGAAGCGCCAATGGCCGCCGCCAGCGGCGCACCGCAGCCGCCCGCGCCTCCGATTCCGCAGGGACGACCACCGGCCCCCGCGCGCCGGCCCGCTCCCGCGCGCCCCGCTCCTCCTCCTCGCCCGCCCCGCGCTCCCGTTTCCATCGAGGATCTTCTGGTCAAGGGGCTGCTCGCCCTTGGCGGAATCCTGCTGCTCATCGGCGCTCCTCTCGGGGCGATTCTGATTCTCCCCATCCTGCCCCCCCCGGCTCGCATCGCGCTGGGCTATGCCCTCGCCTTCGTCCTCTCCGGAATCGGCTTCGGCCTCAGCTTCCGCGCCCTGTGGCCGGGCCGCCTTGTGCTCATCATCGGCGTCGCCCTCGCCTTCTTCACCTCCTTCGCCGCGGGATTCATCCCGGCCACCCAGGTGGTGCCGCCCTTCGTTTCCGTCGCGCTCATGTTCCTCTTCGTCGGGATCCTCGCCGTCTGCTCCGAGGCATGGAAGTCCGAGTCCGTCGCCGGCTTCGGCTTCCTGCTCGGCCTCGTCGCCGCCCTCACCAGTGCCCCCACCAGCCAGGCCATGGCCCTCGTCGCCCTCGTGATCCTGGCCATTGCCGCCGGGGCTCTCCTCGTTCGCCACGAGTGGCTTCGCCTCAATGCCATGGCCCTCATCATGATCGGCCTTGGCACCATCTTCCTTTGGATCATCGCGCCCGTCGGGGAAGTGCCGGGCACCATCCTCGCCCATCTCGGCGCACTCGCCTGCTACTACATCATCTTCACCGTGGCCTTCGCGCGCTGGGGACGCGGCGCGCTCGCGCGCGAGCGCCTCGCCATCGAGGCCCCCGAGCAGCACGCCACACCGCCCATCAAGCTCGACGCCGCCACCCTCGCCTACTCGTCCGTCTTCGCCCAGGTCAACTCCGTCGCCTTTGGTGCCCTGGCCATCTGGCTGCTCCTCATCACCGAAGTCTTCTGGCCGGTCGTCCATATTCCGCTCCTCGTCATGGGGGCCCTAGAGGGCATCCGGCTCACCGTTCCCATCCTGCGTCGCGGTACTCTCCTCGGCTTTCACACCGTCACTTCCCTCGGCCTCCTGAGCGCCGCCATCGTGGCCTTCTTTAGCGGCCTCGCCGAATCCGCCGTGCTGGCCCTGCTGACGCTCGTCGTCGCCCTGCTCGCCAGCCGCTCCTCGTTGCTCGGTTGGCTGCGCCCCCTCACCCTCATCACCGCGTGCCTCTCCCTGCACGGTTACGATCCCACCGGGTCCACCCTGTTCGTCGACGTCCTCGCGCGGCTTCTTCCACCGGTCTTCCTGCTCGCCTCCGTCCTCCCATGGGAATCCATCGCGGTCCTGCGGCCCCGTCGCATTTCCGGCGGAGTCGTCGAGATCCTCGAAATATTCTCGGGCAATGCGCGCGCCGCCATCGCGTCGGTCCTTATGACGGTCGTGCTGATGGACTGGTTCTCCCCCGGCGATCCCCTCGACGGCGGGCTCATCATCGCCGCCAAGTGCGTCTTCCTGATCGCCGGCCTTCTCTTCCTGAACGCCTGGAACTGGTTCGCCGCCGTCGCCATCAGCGCCATCTTTGCAACCTTCATCATGGGAATCGAGCACGACGGACGCCTCGTTGTCCCCATGGCCACCGCCTGCTGGGCCATCTTCTGCGTCACCCTCTGGCACGAGATTTCCCGCCGAACCACGTCCACCTTCGGACGCGTCATCACCGGGCTCGCCGTTCTCGCCCTCGCCACGATGACGGTCATCATCAATGGCGCCGTCATCCCGATGGTTCCCGCGTGTAACGGGCTCTTCCTCACAATTCTCGCCGTCGTCCTCGTCGGCATGGGCCTCCTCGTGGACCGCACCATGGAATGGCCGCGACTCGTCGTCGAGCCCGCCGTCGAGGAAGGCCAGTGGTCCATCTTCCAGAACCGCCGCATTCCCGACGGCTTCTGGCGCCACGTCCGCGTCGCGTGGGGAGCCGGTGTGGCCCTCGCGCTCGTCGGTTGGGCCCAGATCATCATCTTCGACAGCCGCAACCAACTCTTCTCGGCGGCACTCATCACCGCCGTCTGGGTCGCGCTTTGGTTGTTCGCCGTGAACCGCCCCCATTGGCACCCGGCCATGCGCTGGGTCTTTGCCTTTGCCGCGCTCTTCACCATCTGCCCCTCGGTGCTGGTCGCGGGCGATGGCCGTGGCTACGCCGTTGCCGTCGTCTTCCTCTTCTCCGCCGCCGCCGTGGCGGCGGCTCTTGCGCGCCGCGAAAAGTCCATCCTCATCCCCGGTGCCCTGTGGCTCGCGGCCCTTGGCGCCCTCGCACTGTTCGCCCTGCACGTCCCCGCGAACGTGCGGCCCCTCGAAGGCTGGACAATCCTCGTCTCCGGCGCCGGCCTCCTCCTGCTCGCCATCCTCATCCGGCGCGGGCTCGCGCACAGCGGACTCGACGCGCACCGGCAGCATTTCCTGCGCGGCATCCTCGCCTTCTCCGCCGTCGTCTGTATTCTGGCATCCCTCGCGTCCGAATCCACGATGCCTCGCACCCTCGCGACGGCTTCGTGGGGATTGGCCGCCGCGTGCCTCCTCGCGAGCGGCTTCCTCGCCCGCGACATCATGATACGCTACGCCGGCTTCGGCGTCTTCGTCCTCGCCATCGGTCGCATCTTCGTCAACGACTTCGCGCGCATGGACACCATCACCCGCTTCGTCGCGGTCGTCGGCGTCGGCCTGCTGATGCTCGCCAGCGGCGTCGTCTACTGGTGGCTCAGGCCCAAGCCGGAGGTGAAGTCCGGGGACAACAACCCGTGACGGGCCCCCGTTGGCGCGGCGGATTACTCGCCCGTCTCAAGGTCCCCGAGATTGCAGTTCACGAACGCCAGCAGCGCCTCGCGGTTGTCCGCCCACATCTGGTCGAATGCCGGCTCATCCGGCCGTCCCGGAGACAACTCCAGCGTCACCATCGGAATGCCCAGCTCCTTGCCGGCGTAAGTCCCATACGAGCCCGGCGTCGGAAAGCCAATGTACGGCTCGACCGGGTAGCCATTGTATTGGGCCATCAACATCGCCAAGCCCAGTCCCGCTGGCCCGTCCGGGTTGTTGCAGGCCAGCGGTTGATGCACGCTGAGAATCTTCGTCGGCGGGATCCGTTCCATCAACCGAAGCACCACCTGCGTCTCCGGCTCCGAGGCTGCTGCCTCGCCAAACGCCACCCTCCCACGCCCCTCGGGCTGTTGGCCCCAGTTGCTTGTCGGATAGTTGCGGTTCAAGTCCACGCCGCGCGCATTGCGCCGCGTCCCCTTCGCGAACCCATCCGGGTTGAGGATCGGCACGATCACGACACGCTTGCCAGGCGCCACCAGCGAGGGATCGCGATGCAGCATCCGGGCGAACTCAAGCGCAAACCGCGGCGTGCTCCGCTCGTTCCCGTGGAAACAGCCGAAGAACAACGTCACATCGTCGCCCGAGCCAAACTCCACCATGTGGATCGGACGCCCCTCAACCGAGCGGCCGATCTCCACCCACTCAATCCCGGGAAACGCCCGCATCGCCGCGTCGTGCGCTTCCAATGTCGGCGCGTCCACCACCTCGGTTCCCTTCAGGAGGCAGCCCGCGAACAAGCCGCAAAACAGAACCATGCACAGGAGACGAATCATGAAAGGAGCTATCCCTTGGTCGAATGAAAAGTGGCCAAACGCACTGGCCGTGCCGCGTCAGCCGAAATCGATCGCGTTGATGTCGTACCCCTGGCTCAGTGCTTCCTCGGTGAACGACGGCTTCACTCCCATCCCATGATGCTCGCCCTGGATCATCCCCTCGGCCGAAAGCCCCAGGAACTTGAACGCGAACAGCGGCTGCACCGTGTAGTTGTCGTGTTCGTCGAGATCCATCACCTCGGCGATCCCCGTCACCTTTCTCGAACCATCGCGCAAGCGGGCCGTCTGCACGATCAGGTGCATCGCCGAGGAAACCTGCGTGCGAACGGCGTGCAGGGGCAGCCCGCTGTCCGCGTACAGGCACAGCGTCTCCAGACGCCGCAAAGCGTCGAGCGGCGATGTCGCGTGGACCGTCGCCAGCGCTCCCGAGTGACCCGACGTCATCGCCTGCACAAGGTCCAGCGCCTCGCCCCCGCGGACTTCGCCGATCACGATGCGGTCGGGTCGCATGCGCAGCGCCGAATGAAACAACTCGCGAATCGGCACCGCCCCGCGCCCCTTCTCATCGGGCGCCTGCGCCTCCAGCCGCACGCTGTGCTCCTGGTCGATCTGCAACTCCAGCGTGTCCTCGATCACCAGCAGCCGCTCGTCCTTGGGGAGGAACCGGCCGATCGCGTTCAGGAGCGACGTCTTGCCCGAGCCAGTGCCCCCCGCCACCACGATGTTCAGGTGCATCTCCACCGCAAGCTTCAGGAAGTCGCGCATCGCGACGCTCAGGGCACCGAACTTCAAGAGATCGTCCACCGACATCGGGTTCGCCGGAAAGCGCCGGATGCTGATGCACACGCCCGAATGCGAGGCCGGCGGCGCCACGATGTGCACGCGCGACCCGTCGGGCAGGCGCGCATCCACGCGGGGCGCGTCCTCCGTCAGCTTCTTGCCCACGAATTGGCAGATGATGTTGGCCGCCGACTGCAGCGCGTTCTCGTCGGGAAACTTGTGCTCCGTCTTTTGCAGCTTCCCGCGCCGCTCGATGTACACGGCATTGGGGCCGTTGATCATGATTTCCGTGATCGTCGGATCGTCGAGCAACGGCAGCACCGGCGCCAGGAAGATGCGCGAGGCGCCATCGACGAAAGACTTCCCCTTGGTGGATACTCCGAAACTCATGGCGGCATACTCCCTTTCTTCGATCTAGGCGGACAGGAGCACCAC
>CAYTRP010000251.1:0-5892 GCA_964440195.1 uncultured Candidatus Sumerlaeota bacterium | reverse complement strand
CTCGCCGCCGGCCTGTTGTTGGCGGTGGTGTCGATTCCCGCGCAGGAGGCGCCCGCGCCCGCGGGCCAGCCGTTCCGCGTCGCGCTGACGGGGCGATACCCACCGTTCAGCTTCTATGGAAACGAGGGCCAGATCCAGGGGTTCGACGTGGACACGGCGCGCGAGGTGGGTCGGCGGCTGGGTAGGCCGACGGAGATCATCGCGACGGAGTGGGCGGGGATCATCCCGGGTTTGCAGGCGAACCGCTATGACGCGATCATCGGCTCGATGGCGATCACCCCCGAGCGCGAGAAGGAAGTGTTGTTCAGCCGACCTTATTATGTGTCGGGTGCCCAGTTGTTCGTGAAAGGGGCGGATGCGGAGCGGTTCACGAGCATTGATTCCTTCAAGACCGAGTTGATCGGCGTCGGGGTGGGGAGCACCTACGAGCAGTTCCTGACGAGCAATTACTCCAAGCTGAACGTGCAGATGTACCCCGGTGAGTCGGACATGTTTCAGGACATGCGCGCGGGTCGGTTGTCGGGGTTTGTGACGGACCGTTTGGTGGGGATGTACAATGCGGAGCAGGCGGGTGAGGACTTTGTGCCGGTGGGTTCGCTGATGTACCGCGAGCGCTGTGCGATTCCGGTGACGAAGCAGAACACGGAGTTGCATGCGCAGATCAACGCAGCCCTCGACGCGATGGAAGAGGATGGTTTCTTCGAGCAGTTGCACATCAAGTGGTTCGGCAAGGCGCTGGACAGCTCGGAAGCGGAATCCACCGAGGACATCGCCGAGAAGACTTCCGCGAAGATCACGGCGGGCGCCATCGCGCGCATCATGCTGTGGGGATTTCTCTATACCTGCCTCATTGCCGCGGTGGCGATCATCCTGGGATTCCTGCTCGCGATTCCCATTGGTGTGGGCGTCCAGAGCGGGCCAATACCGGTGCGCTGGCTGTTGGTGGGCTTCAGCGACATCATTCGCGGCACGCCGCTGCTGGTGCAGTTGTTCTTCATTTACTACGGACTTGGGAGCGAGGAGGTGCGGTCGCTCCTCGCGCACCTCGGGCTTGGGAGCGGGGAGTGGCTGCGTTTCACGCCGTTGCAGGCGGGCATCATCGCGATGACGATCAACGCGGCGGCGTACATGGGCGAGGTGGTGCGCTCGGGATTGATGTCGGTTCAACCGGGTCAAGTCACCGGCGCGCTGGCGCTGGGGCTGACGCGGTTCCAGGCGTTCCGGCACGTGGTGTGGCCGCAGGCATTCCGCATCATGGTGCCGCCGCTGATGAATAGCGTGGTGTCGCTGCTGAAGGACACGGCGCTGGTGTCGGTGATCGGCGTGGCGGAGGTGGTGACGGAGACGACGAAGCTGGCGGCCATCACGTTCAAGCCGATGCAATTGTGGTTCTTCGTGGGTCTGCTGTTCTTCCTCGTGGCGTTCCCCATGATGAAGGCGGCGCAGGCGCTGGAGGACAGGATGCGCAAGCGGGGGTACCAGTTGGAGAAATAAGCAACGTTCTACGTTCCGCGTTCCGCGTTCTTCGTTGGAGTCTCCCGAAGTCTTGAGAGTCCCTCTCGGCAGATGTACCATCAACCCCGATTCACGAACCATGATCCGGAGAGTTCCATGTTGGCGATCAAGAACCTAAAGAAGGTTTACAGCGACGGAACGGTGGGGGTGGAGGACGTGTCGGCGGAGATTCCGCGCGAGCACATCTTCGCGATCCTCGGGACGAGCGGCGCGGGAAAGACGACGCTGCTGCAGTGCCTCGGGCGCTTCCTGGAGCCGACATCGGGTTCGATCGCGCTCAACGGGCGCAATGTGTCGCAGATTCCGTTGCGGGATTTCCGCCGTCAGTTGGGGATCGTGTTCCAGCAACTGCATCTCTTTCCGCACCTGACAATCCTCGAGAACCTGACGCTGGCGCCCACGACGGTCTACGGGCTGGGGGCCGCGACGGCGGGGGAGCGCGCGCGAACGGCGCTGAACCAGTTGGGCATCGCCTCGTTGGAAAAGAGCTTTCCCTCGGCGATCAGCGGCGGCCAGGCGCAACGCGTGGCGATCGCGCGGGCGTTGGTTCTCGAGCCGGAGTACCTCCTGCTGGACGAGCCGACGTCGGCGCTGGACATCAACACGACGCGCGAGTTCGCGGAATGGCTGGTGAGCCTGAAGGCGAAGACGACGTTCATCATCGTGACGCACGACCTGCCTTTTGCGCGCCAGACGGCGCAGCACGCGATCCTGATGGAAAACGGAAAAGTGGCCGCGCGCGGCACGGTGGACGAGGTGGCGCGGCAGTGGACGAGAGAAGAGTGAAGTTTGAAGAGTGAAGGCGGCTGATGGGAGAATCTTGAGGGTAGACGATGCCCATGCCGGAAGCGAACGCCTTCACCGCGCGGTTTGAGAGTCTGAACCGGCGGCGGTCTCAGCAATTGATGTTGGCCGGCGTGTTTGGCTTTGTGGCCGTGTTGTCGGTGGTGATGATGGCCATGGCGGAGCGCGCGGGCGTGGTGGGCCAGTGGCTGGTGCTGCGGTTCGTGATGGGAGAGTTCCTTGTCGCATGGTTGGTGGCGGACCATGTGACGGGGGTGCTGCAGCGTGCGCGCGAATCGGGAGAATTGGATGAGTGGCGGCTGATTCCGGGATCGGCGGAGGCGGTGACGCTGGCTTTGGTGCGGACGACGCGGCGGTTCCTTTGGCTGGGAATCGGGATGTGGGCGGTGGTGGAGGTGCCGATGTCGCTGTGGGTCGCCTGGGGGGGAAAGGGATTCCCGGAGGCGACGGTTTGGCTGGTCGCGCTGTTCGCGATTCACTTCTCGGGGGTGTCCCTGGCGGCGGCGATCTTCGCGACGACGATGCTGCGGGCCCGGTGGAGGATGGGGCGCGCGTGGCTGTGGGGAGGGGTCAGCTTGTTCGGCGCGTGGCTGTTCGTGCTCGTGATCGCGGGGATCCTGTACGGCGTGATGGTGGAACTGGTCGTGGCGCTGCGAATGCCCCCGCCCCTGTTTGGTTTCGTGGCGGGCTTTCTGGCGCTGGTGGCATTGATGGCGTGGTTGCGCGAGAAGATCGCCGAGGTGGAACTGGTTCGCACCGTGCAGGCGTTTGTGGAGCAGATCGAAAAGAAGGAAAGCTGAAGAATGAAGGGGTAGCTGAGTATTAGGTGGCCACCGGTGTTGGTGGTGAGGCGGCTGGAGGTGGCTGCGCCGGGGCGGGCCATGTTGCCTGTGGGGTCGCCCAACAGGTGAGGACACTTCTTGCGCCGCCGCGCAGGATGGTGGCAACGGTGGTGCATTGCTGATTCTCATTCTGAACCGGGAGCGTCTTCCGATGATGCGCACTCTCAAGGCACTGTTTGTCATGCTGATGATGGCGGGATTGCTGATGGGGCCGTCGGTGGCGGGGGCGCAGCAGGTCGTGCGCGTCGACACGGGCGATCCGGACCGGCCGTTCCTTCGCGGGGTGTGGGTGGCGACGTGGGGTTCCGGGATGTTGTCGCCGGAGGAATGCGACCGGTTGGTGGACACGGCGCGGCGGGCGAACCTGAACGCGATCTTTCCGGAGATCCGCAAGGTGGGCGATGCCTATTACCTCAATGGGATCGAGCCGCGCGCGTCGAACATCGCGGGGCCGGAGGATTGGGATCCCCTGCAGTACCTGATCGACAAGTGCCATGACACATCGGACGGGAAGCAGCGCATCGAGGTGCACGCGTGGCTGGTGACGATGCGGCTGTGGCGTCGCAACCTCGGCGATCCGCCCCCGGGGCACTTGTTCCATGAGCATCCGGAGACGATGATGCTCAACGCCGCCGGCGAGGACAACGCGGAAGGGACGATGTTCGCCGACCCGGGGCATCCCATCACGCAGGATTGGACGGCACGCGTGTTCCGCGACGTGGCGGCACGCTACGACATCGACGGGATTCATCATGACTATGTGCGCTATCCGGAGTACGAGACGGATTGGGGGCACAACGCGGTGAGCCTCGCGCGCTTTCGCGCGCGCACGGGATTCGAGGGCGCGCCGGCGGCGGATGACCCGATGTGGAACGCCTGGCGGCGGCGGCAGGTGATGGATGTGGTGCGCCGCGTGACGGCGGAGGTGATGGAGGCGAACCCGGATTGCGTGGTGAGCGCGGCGACATTGAACTGGTCGCTGGAGATGGACGCGTGGCAATGGCACAAGTCGAGCCCGCTGCTGAAGGCGCAGCAGGATTGGCCGCGCTTCATGGAGGAGGGTTACCTCGACATGAACGTGCTGATGAACTACACGCAGGCGACGGAACAACCGCTGCGATTTGGCGACTGGACGGACCTCGCGATTCGTCGTCGCAGCGACCGGCACGCGGTGATCGGGCCGTCGATCGGGCGCAATTCGCTGGAGCAGAACATCGCGCAGATCCGCGAGGCGATGGACAAGGGTGCGGACGGGATCAACATCTGGTCGTATGGCAGCCTGATGCGGCGCGGCGAGGCGAATGAGGAGTTGATCGAGGGGCTGAGAGGCAGCGTGTTCGCGAAGCCGGTGCCGCCGCCGTCGCGCCCGTGGAAGGACAATCCGACCTATGGCGCGGTGATTGGCCAGGTCTTCGATGCCAAGGGCGCGTGGGCCGACGGCGCGGTGGTGACGCTGAATGGAACGGAATCGACGCTGGCGGATGCGACGGGCTTTTACGCCTTCATGCGTGTCCATCCGGGCCGGCACGTGGTTGAAGTGAATGGCGTGAGGCAGGAGGTGGAAGTGGTCGTGGGGAAGGCGGTGCGAAGTAACTTTGGGAAGTGAGCGATGGGCGAACCGGGAATGCCCGGCGGCCTAGGAGGTTGGCTTCCGGGCCTGGGTCCAGTGGTCCGCGCGGACGACGTCGAACTCCTCGGAGAGGCATTGCAGCACGGGCTCGATGCGCTTCATCTTTTCCTGGATGGAGAGATTGAATCCCGCGGTGGAGGTGGTGTTGGCGAAGACGACGGGCCTGCCGCAGTCGATGAAGTCGATGCCGTGGAGGAGCAGGAGCGTGGGTTGGTTGCGGCGCGCGAGGGTGCGCAGGCCCTTGAGGACGCGGCGCGTGCCCAGGGCGAAGATGGTGGCGGCGGTGAGGGGGAGTTGCCAGAAGGGGAGAATGCCGACGGGGATCTCGGTGAAGGTGCCGTCGGCGATGCGGGCGGGCTTGCGGATGCGGTTGGGGTCGGGATTGTAAGGGGTCCGCGGCGCGCGCGCATGGGCGATGCGGCCGAATTGGCGCTTGGAGGCCTGCCACTGGCCCGAGAGCCATGCGTCGGCGAGGCGCATGAGCGGGCTCCATGGAGTGGGGAGGATCGACGCGTCGTAGGCGTAGCCAAGGCGGCGGACGGTGCGCAGGACACGGCTGTCGATGTCGTAACCGGGCGCGCGGAATCCGCGCGGCGCGGGGAGGCCGGCGCGCTCCATGATCTTTTCCGTGCGCAGGATTTCGCGCGCGATGGCGCCGACCGGGAGAAGCGTGAGCCCGAGGCGATGGGAGAAGGAGTGGTTGGCGACCTCGTGGCCGTCGGCGACGATGGAGCGGGCGATCACGACCTTGTGATCGAGGAGCAGGTCGCGACCGACGAGGAAGTAAGACGCGCTGAGTTCGTGGTGCTGGAAGAGATCGAGCGAGAGGAGGATGCCTTCGCTCCAGACGGGATCGTTGTGATAGGCGTCGCCCTCGGGTCGCGCGTAACAGCGGCGCACGGCCCACAGGCCGTCGACATCGATCTGGAGGAATGCGGTGGGCTTCGCGGATGGCATTGGAGCGGAGACAGCTCTCGTGGCATCATGTGAGACAAGATCGTGGATGGCGCAACGCCGGGAAGACTGTCAAGGTTGGCGGCGCTCTGTCCCAGGATCTGGGGCGCATCCTGGAGTTGTTCCCGGCCGGATCAGGCGGACCCC
>CAYTRP010000250.1:0-5896 GCA_964440195.1 uncultured Candidatus Sumerlaeota bacterium | reverse complement strand
CAAGTGACCTCCTTTGACTGTCACTCGGGTGACCTCTTTTGACTGTCACTTGTCCGATGAAGGATGAGTTGGGAATCGGGAGTCAGGAATCGGAAAAGGATTTGGGGTTGCCTGTTATTGTGTCCGTGCCCGTCCGTGTTTTGTCCGTGTGTCCGATCTCCGTTCTTCATGAAACCGCATCATTCAGTAGAACGACCACTTTGAAGCACAGCCTCTATGGATTCCAAGGCGACTTCGACCGCGGCCTGCCTTGTTGAATCGAGGTAATGAACGATCTCAAAGCCTTTGCCTGATCCGGTTCCCAGCGCGGTCAATTTCCGCGTTTCAACATCATATGCGTGGTAATTCGTACGAAAGCCCCAATCATGGAGAAGGACTGTGTCGCCATCATGGGAAAGGGCTTTCAGCACAAGCCCACGCTTGCCATGTGCCGCCAGATCAATCGTGTGATGAAGGCGCGGCGGTTGCGATTCATCCGCGGAAAATGTGAAGATGTCGATTCGCTCCGAATGACGGAGCGCAACCGCCAGTTCGTCGCCAACCATGAGAACTTCTAGAAGGACGATGTCCCGGTCGTACCCCTTGGTCTTGTATCCCGCTCGCTGCTTGAGTTCATCAACAACGATGAACCGCTCAAAGGGCGCCAGTTGGGCGTTTGACTCCGTTGGCCGGAGTTCCCTGACAAGGATCCGGTGCCGCCGTTCCGGCGAGTTCTCATAGAGGCTTTGCCAAATGCCCAATCCACCAATGACCCCTTCCCATAGTGGGGATAAATTGTCCACGAGGTACTTGGCATCCCGGTTCTGTGTGATAACCTGCTCGGCGTCCAGCAGGAAGACCGCGACAGGCGGAATGCGGAGTCGCGTGGGAGTTTCCACCGTATCGTAAAGCCGCACCCCATCGCCATCGACCTGCACCAATGAGACAAAGCAACGCGACTTCGCCCCAAGGATTGCAGGACGCCGGTGCTCCTTGTGCGTGGTTTCAACCAGGATGGCCCGCGCGGCGGGAAAATCCGTTGCCTGCACGATGAAGCGCGCGCCATCAACGGCAACCTCACGTCGTTCCGAAAGTTGAACCGGCAACTCCACACTTCTCGCGCTGGCTCCGCAACCCGCGACGATCAGGAACAAACACACGCACGCGCCAAAAACCGCGCAAGAACCAAGCGGGGTGGGTTTATCCGTGGATGACTTGCTCACTGGCATCATTCGGCGCTCCGTTTCCAATTTTCGATATGACCTCATACATCGTTGATCAGACACACGGACAAAACACGGATAGACACGGACGCCATGCCATGCAACCCCAAATCCCCTTCCGATTCCTGACTCCTGATTCCTGATTCCCAATCCTCACTTCATCCTTCCAGAAACCTCCGCCACTCCTCCGTTTCCGCCATGCGCTTGAGCGACTCGGCCCGGGCGCGAAGGAAGCGCGTCAGATAGTTCGTCAGATAGAGCCGCTCCACCACCCTACCGATGATCGGAACCGGTGCCTCGTACTCGAAGAGATCGCGCATCTCCGTTCCTTCGCTTGCCGGCCTGAACTCGTGCCGATGATTCATCCGGCGGAACGCGCCCTTCAGCATCCGGTCCTCGAAGAATCGCGGCCTTTCCATGCGGGTGATCTCGACGGTCAACCGCTGCGTGATCCCCAGGTGCCGCGCCTCCCACGTCACCCGTTCGCCGATCTCGATCAGGCCGGTCGTTCTTCCGGCGATCGCGCGTTCCGATGTCCCGTCGGTGCTGGCGACATGGGCGTCGATGCTTCGCGCCAGATCGAACACCCGCTCGACGGGCGCCGCGATGTGGGTGGTCAAATGGATGACGGGCATTTATAAATTCCAAAAACAGTGATGGATCAAATACACGGACGAAACACGGACAGGCATGGACGCCATGCCAGGCAACCCCAAATCCCCTTCCGATTCCTGACTCCTGATTCCCAATCCTCACTTCATCCTTTGTCCTTCATCTTTCCATACACTCGCCTCAGCCTCTTTCCCATCACCTCGACGCTGAATTCGGCGTGGGCGCGGCGCAGCGCGGCTTCTCCCATGCGCAGGCGCCGCGTCGTGTCGGTCAGCAAATCGTCGATCGCCGCCGCCAACGCGAGATCGTCGCCCGGCGGGACGATAAGGCCGGTCTCGTTGTGCCGGTTGACGTAGGGCACGCCGGTGGGAAGGTCGGTGGAGATGACGGGAATGCCGCAGGCCATGGCCTCGACTTGCGAGAGGCCGAAGGCTTCGCTGGGCAGGTGACTCGGCAGGACGAACAGATCGGATGCGAGGAGATGATGCACGACATCCTCGTCGGGGAGTTCTCCGAGGAAGTGCAGGCGGTCGGCGACTTCGAGTTCGGTGGCGAGGCGTTGGAGTTTTTCGCCCTCGGGGCCTTCGCCGATGACGAGGGCCCGCACATGGGGAAGAACGCGCAGTGCCGAGACGAGGAACTGGAGGCCCTTGTAATAACGCAGCTTGCCGACGAAGCAGACGAGGGGCATGCCGTTGTGAGATCGGCGGATGGCACGCGCGCGGGAAAGGCGTTCGGGTGTGCGCTCGAACCCTCCGAGCGGCATGCCGAGGGGGACGGGATGGCAGCGGTGGCGGTGTTCGCGGAGGAACTCGGATGACTCGATGAGGCGCGGCGAGGTGGGCATGATCACGCGGCAGTTGCGCAGGAACGCGCGCAGCAGCGGCGCATAGGCGAACATGGCCCACTTCTGCCGGACGACATCGCTGTGCCATGTGGCGACAACGGCCCCCTTGGGGCGCGCGAGCAGCCAGGAGACGTCACCGGTGGGGTTCGGGATGTGGAAGTGCCAGATGTCGGCCTTGAGGCGGCGCATGGCGAACGGGAACGCGGGGGAGAGGGGCGCGGAGAGCGCACGGCCCCACTCGGCGACTTCGATGATGCGGATGCCGCCGACCTCGCGCTCGCGAGTCTCGCGTGTGCGCGAGTTGACAAGAACGGACACTTCGTATCCGGTGGTACGAAGTGTCTCGGCCGCCATCCAATGGATGCAGCGTTCGATGCCGCCGAGGACCGGCGGCCAGAAGTCCTTGTACACATGAACGATGTGCGGCATCAGCCCAATCCCAATGTGGACTGCGGCAGCTCGCTGCCGCTTTCGCATCGGGAGCTTGCTCCCGATGCTCCAGCATGTGTTCGTCGAAGTCCGGAGTGGTTGGGGTGCCGCAAGCAAGCTTGCGGCACAAAAGCGGCAGCGAGCTGCCGCAGTCCAAAGCAGCGGCTTTTCATTTCTTCGCTCCTTTCTCCCTCCCCAACTCCCGCCATGCCAACGCCACCAACACCGCCGGCAGCACAAACGCCGTCAACCGCCGCGTCATTTGGTTCCAGACCCAACCGGTGCCGTCGGCGGTGCGGAAGATGTCGAAGGTGTAGAAGATGCGGAGGAAGACGAATTGGGGGACGTCGAGACGGGACCGCCATGTGGCGTTCTCCATGAGTTCGTCGGCGTTGCCCTGGGGGATTTGCGGCTCCATGATGGCGAGGGGCTGGTTGAGTGCGAAGGCGATAAGGCCGAGCGCGAGCAGCGTGAAGAAGATCCACGCGGGTGTGTCGCGGCGCGCGAAGGGGGCGAGGCCGAGGATGAGGAACGTGTAGGCGGGGATCATGAGGCGCGGGCCCATGGTCCAGCCGCCCCACCACATGTAGTAGCAGATGTTGTAGTAGAAGTATCCGGCGATGGAGAGTAGGCCGGTGATGGCGAGGATGCGTGGAAAGCCCTTGGCGCGCAGGAGGATGAAGAGGCCCGCGAGTCCGCCGATGATCCATGGGTACCAGAAGAAGAGGCTGCGATAGGGGTGGACGGTGAGGAACCAGATGGCGGCGGGGTTGGGGTAGGTGGCGCCCATGAGGCCTTGGGACATGCCGATGCGGAAGCGCGGGTTGTCCTCGTATTGATAGGGGATGGTGGGCTCGCCGTAGATGGAGATGCTGTAGGCGACAAAGAGTGCGATGGGGAGTGCGCCGAAGAGGATGGCGATGGCCGTGTTGCGCAGTCCCTGAAGGGGAGTGGTGCCGGTGGCGAGGAACGCACGCGCGAGGAAGAGGAAGCCGATGGCGATGGCGGCGAGGCCGAAAAGGAAGTCGCTCAGCATGGCAAAGCCGCAGAGGAAGCCGATGGCGGCGCTTTGGAGGGAGGTGAACGGCGTGCAGTTGTGGCGGGCGATGAGGAGGATTGCACCGAGGAGGCAGGCGATCCCCGGCAGGTAGGGCATGAAGATGGTGGAGTAACCAAAGAGCATGGAGCCGAAAAAGGAAACGGCCGTGAGGAGGAGTGCACGGCGCGGCGCGGCGCCGAGGTGAAGCATCAATCGCCAGAAAAGAACGATGGCGATGCCGGCGGGAATCGTGACGGCCCATCGCGTGAGCAGGTAGTCGGCCCATTCGAAGTCGTGGGGAAACCCGAGCAGACGCCACACGTAGTAGATGGGAACCGCGAGGAGGCCGAGTCCGATGATCTTGTCGCTGTAGTAGTGGCCTTCGAAGAAGGCTTTGTCGCCGGTTTCATAGGCGAGGTGGTAGTCGTCGATGATGAAAGTGCCCTGGTCGACGACGGCGAAGACGAGGGCGAGTCGGGTGTTCACGTTCCAGCCGGTGAGGGGGTGATAGATGAGCAGCGCCGGGAGGAAAACGGCGAGGGCGAGCCAGAGGGCCGCGCGTCGGTGGCCCGTTGGAAACGGGGGCGGGAGTTGGCGGGCGTCGGCGGGTTTCATGGCCGTTGGAGGGTTGGAGGGGAGGGTCGGAATGGCAACGGGCTTCGTGGGGTTGAAAGCCTTTATGGAAAATGGCGTGACGTTGCATTTTGCCAACGCGTGGTGTGCAGGAAGGTCCCCATCGAGCAATAAGTGCCGGTGGGTTCGGCACTCATGGATGAGGAACGGATGAGGAGAGAGGGAGGTCTGGGGCGTAGAGTACTGATATTGGGGGCTTTGAAAAGTGCTTTATGCCGGTTTGGAGGGGCGAATATAAAGTTTTTATTAGTTTTTGGGGGGAGGGGGAAGCTGAGAGGGGAATCTGGCACTCGGTTTGTAATATGTGGGATTGTGTGGAGGCCGGTCGGCAAATCCGCCAAATGATTCCGGCCCACCCAGGAGAACAAAATGGAACGGACGAACAATTCCCACGAGGACTCGGTTCTTTCTTCGTTGATGATTGCAGGACTTTCTTCGAGCACGAACGTCTCGGCGGTTTCGCTGGTGGCGTACTTGGATTACGCGTCGCGCGAGCGCGCGGCGCGCCGTGCCCGCCGCGAACCGGGGCTGTTTGCCCAGTTGGCGCATTTCTGGTCCCAGTATCGGAAGTGGCGGGAGGTGCGCAACAAGCTCGGGGTGTCGCTCGACATTCCGTGCACGGAAGTGGACGACCTCCTGACGGAGGTGCAACGCCACCGCTGGATCGAGGCGGAAAAGGCAGGGCGTGACATTTGGGCTTCGCGCAACCCACGCGACCCGGAGTCGAGCGCGTTGCGTGATTGGTTCGCGAAGCACTACCAGTCGTGGCGCGCGGCGCGCGGCGGCGACATGCTGGGTGCGTGAAGATTGAAGCTGCGCTAGGCCGTCCGTGGCCAAGTCGCGGACGGCTGTGTTGTCGATGGAAGTCTGGTCCTCTCCGTGATGCCATGATATGCGGGGAGGACCGTCCTGTTTGTGGCGTGAATCAGGTGACGGTGCGCATGATGGTGTCCACGATGGCTTCCTCCGTGTTGGGCGCGAGGACTGGTTCCGCGTTCTTCGTTATTTTTTGCGAAACCCCAATTCCGAATCACGAACCGTCCGCCCAATTACCCCTCCGGGATCGAAACAGCACGGGCTCCACGGGATCGGCGAAGGCAAAGCCGTCGTGGCGGCTACGATTCAGTGCAAAAT
>CAYTRP010000249.1:0-5940 GCA_964440195.1 uncultured Candidatus Sumerlaeota bacterium | reverse complement strand
GGGAGAGGTGACCCGCACCAATCGCGAGGTCTGGCACTGGTTCGTGTTGGTGGCGCTGGCGATCATGGCGGGGGAGTGGGTACTGTATTGTCGGCGGACATTCATGTAGGGGCGGGTTGCCGAATAGGACTGCCCCCGTGATGCTGTGGAGTGCGACCGCTTGCTGTCGCTGTTTGCGCCGGGAAGCTTGCTTCCGGCGCTCCGGTGCGCGTGCGACTGGCGGAGTGTGGTTGGAGCGTCCGCAGCAAGCGGCGGACGCCGACAGCGACAGCAAGCGGTCGCACTCCAGAACCACGCAGCCCGCGAGAGTTGGGAAAATCGCCGCTTCCTGCTTGACGCGGGGCGTCTTATAGGCGACAAGAAGGACATGATTGGTTGCATAAGACGCCCCCAGCCCCTTTCCTCCTCAAGGCCCAGCCGATCACTGCCCGGTCCGGCAAGCATTTTTCATCCGGCTTTAGGCACGATCTTGGTTGACGTTGCAGCCCTGCGACGGAAAACGTTTGGGGCGTCCCCAAAGACCGCCGATCCCCCTCACAAGGATGCCACTCCCCATGCCCAGCATTCCGCTTCCTCCCCGCCTCAAGGCCTTCACCCTGATCGAACTGCTCATCGTCGTGGCCATCATCGCCATCCTCGCCGCCATCGCCGTCCCGAATTTCCTCGAAGCCCAGGTGCGGTCCAAGGTCACCAAGATCAAGGCTGACATGCGAACCATGGCGACGGGGCTCGAGGCCTATCAGGTCGACAACAATGTCTACCCATTTGACGGCGCGAACTACAACCTCAGCAAGGGGCCCACGCGGTACAACTACTGGTACATCCCCTACCACATGAGCACCCCGGTCGCCTACTTGAGCACGATCGCCTTTGTCGACCCCTTCCGCAAGCAGGTCGACACGACTGCCGGCATTCAATTCAATAACCTCCGATACATGTACATCGACTCCACCTACGGTCCGAAGTACGCGAGCTTGAAGACAAATGATCTCTCCGAGTACAATGACGCGTATCGCGCAAACTTCGGTGCTTGGCGCATCAATGGCGCGGGTCCCGACGGCACCTACGGCCCCGCCGGCTGGCCGGGACTTCAGGGCTACAGTTTGCCGCTTCCCTATGACCCCAGCAATGGAACGGTCAGTGATGGGGACATCATCCGCAGCCAGATCAACCCGCAGGGTGGTGGCAACTTCGGCACGTGATGCCGAGCCACCGGCCTTGGCGTTGACGTTCAGGCGTTGACCAAATGGAACACAATGGGTCAATGCCATGAACGTTGGTTCGAAGATGGCCTTCACGTTGATCGAACTGCTCATCGTGGTGGCCATCATCGCTATTCTGGCGGCGATTGCGTCCCCAACTTCCTCGAGGCCCAGGTTCGCTCCAAGGTCACTCGCATGAAGAGCGACATGCGTACTGTCGCCACGGGCTTGGAGGCTTACAAGGTGGACCACAACTGCTACCCGTACGACGGTTATCGAACCTCGGGTATCAGCTGGCCGCCGCTTTTTAACTACTGGTACCTGCCCACGCACATCAGTACCCCTGTCGCCTACCTTGCCACCAGTGTGTTCGTTGATCCGTTTCGCGACCACATTTTGCCGCCCGATCCAGCCGTCGATTGGCAGTGGGACAACATGCGGTACACCTCCGTCTAATCCACGTGGGGCACGCAGTTCCGCCGCCGCACTGAATGGGCCTCCGAAATGCCCACCACGTTCCTTGATGACCTGCTAATGGAGTTTGGCGGCTGGCGCCTCAATAGCGCGGGTCCGGACAAGATCTACGGACCCAACGGCTGGCGAGGGATTAGTGACTATCTGGCCACTCAATTGCCCCACCCGTACGGCCCTTCCAACGGGACCATTGGCGATGGCGACATCATCCTTACTCAGCGGTCACCGTCCGGATACATCAATGCCCGCTAGCCCAAGCCCCGATGATCGCTGGATGATTCCCTCGGCCCAACCAGCCGGGGGTTTCTTTTTGAACCGGCGCGGCGGGTGTTTTCCGTTGAAGCACCTGCGGGAACGCCCCAAACTCCTGTGTAGGATAAGAGTCTTTTTTTGGGCTGACCTTTGAGAATGGACGGCAATCCCAGTGACGGCGACACCGGATCACCACGATCACTACACGGTAACGCAGGCGCTGCCCGTGCTGGTCGGGGTCGAGCGATCTGCCTGCACGGAGATCACGCTCGGGGTCTCCTTGGTGCTGCACCGGCTGGCCGTCAGCGAGGCGCACACGCGCCAGCAGGAGATTGAGCGGCAGTTGCGATTGTGGGGCGCCGTGCGCCACCCCCGGCTGCCGTTGCTGGTGGATGCGTGGTTTCACGGCGAGTCCATCGAGTGGGTCACGACCGACAGCGGGGGCGACCCGCTCGGGTCGCCGGAGTCGGTCGCCCCGCTGGGGCGCGGGCCCAGCTTCACGTCGTCGGTGACCACGGACGACGAGATCGCCTGGCAGACGCTCGACGCGCTGGCGGCGCTGCACGAGCAGGGGATCAGCCACCGCGCGCTGCGGGCGGAATGCTTCCGGGTGACGCCCGAGGGGCTCGTTTTCCTCTGGGAGTGGGCGCTCTGCGCCCGGTTGTCGCGCCTGGTCTCGGAGCCGGCCGGGGGGATGCGATTCGAGTTGTCGACGAATCTGCTCGGGCGCGATGTGGCGGATTGGGGATTGATGATGGCCGAGCTGTTGACAAGCCGCCAATTCATCTCGCGGGGTCCCGTGGGCGAGCCACCGGATCTCGATCCCTCTCCGGACACCTTGTTCGCGGCCCAGGAGGCGTTGCGCGCCAAGTACGGGCGGGGGGCGCTGTTGGATTTCATGGTCCGCGCCATCGACGGGCGGCGCGAGGCCCACCGCGGCTTCCCCAACGCCATGGAAGCCCGCGCGGCCTTTCCCCTCCTCGCGCGCGCGGCGGGAGTACCCGCATGATCGAACCGGGAAGCGGCTGGCGATTCCGGGAGCACCTGCTGGACCTGCCCCTCCTGCAAGACCAGGTGGTGGAGCATGTGCTGACCGGGCATCTGGCGATGCGGCGCGTGTACTCGGACGAGGTGTGCCGCGACGCCCGGGCCCTCGAGGAAATCCAGGAGCAGGTCGCCCATGTGGCGGCCGTTCGCCATCGCGGCATGTCCCGCTTCGCCATCGCGGAGAAAATCGCCACGCGCCTGGCGGTGACGGCGGAGTATGTGCAGGGGACCAGCCTGAAGACTTTGACGCTGGCGGGAAACTTCAAGGCGCCGGCGCGCTGGGCGGCGCACGCGCGGCTGGTCACGCGATTGCTGCGCTCCCTCAGTCGCGAGGGACTTGGCATCGACCGCGTGCGGCTCTCGCAGTTGGTCTTTGCGGGGAGCGTCCTGCGCGTGTCCTCGTGGCAGCCGGTCTCTCCACATGGCCTTGAGACGGATGGCGTGGTGCTCAAGGCGCTGCGTCAGGTGCCCACGGGGGGCGTGTACTACAGGGGCGAAACGCAGCCGAGGCCCACCGAGTGGAAGCAGTTGATGACCATCCTCTATTGCATGGCCTCGGCGCAGGTGGACCGGGACATCGCGGCGGCGAAGGAGTTCTATTCGAAGCAGGAGCACTCGCATAGCGCCCTGGGGATCGAGGCTCCGATCGAGGCGTTGTTGCTCCGGTTCCGCGACGAGATGAATCCCGAGGCGGCTTGGCATTGGGACGACCTGTTGTCCGGAATCGAGTTGCTGATCCGCGGCCACGAGAAGGCCCCGGCGGCACCCAGGGCGGTCTCGGTGTCAATGGCGCCGGCGAACTCCTCCTCCTCCCGCCAAAAGTCCTCGGAACCGATCTCCGAGTCGGAGTCGCAAAGATTCACGCTGCAGGCTCCGGTCAAGCCACCGCCCGAAGTGGTTGTCTCCCTTCCGGTGGCCATGAGCCCCCAGGAAGTGGCGGAGCGGGAAGCCCGAATGCTCGCCGCAAGCCCGTCCACAAGCCCGTCCGCAAGTTCCTCCGCCACGGGCGTGCGGGAGCAACCCGCCGGGGAGACACCCGCGCCACGCCGCTCGCGCGAGGAAGTCTACACGCGCGACGAATTGAAGATGACTGGCCGCGAGGGCATCAACGACGACGCCGAAGAGGATCGCACGTACCTTTATCCGCCATCGAGTTCGAGCACCGAGGCGGTGAAGAAGTCGGGGACCGTCGCGGTGGCCAAGCGGCGGCGCCTGCAGAAGCGCTGGTTTTTCGTGGCGATCGGCATCGCGGGCATGGCGGCGTTGGCGGTCATGGGATTCATGTGGGCGCAGTCGCTCCTCGCCTCGCGACAGCGGGGCAACCTGCCGCCGGTGGCGGCCATTGCGCCGGTCGAGGGATCGCATCGGGCATATGATCGCATTCCGCTGGACGGGACGCCGTCAACCGATCCGGAAGGCCAGGCGCTGCGCTACAACTGGTCGGTGCAGGGGCTTCGCTCCGGCGAGGAATATCTGTTCGAGCCGAACAACTCCACGCGTGCGGGCCGCACGGAACTGCGAATCTACGCGTCGGGGACATACACGGTCCAGTTGGAAGTCTTCGATCTGGCATTCAAGAGCGAGCCGGTCACCGCTCCCCTCGTGGTGGGCGAGCCGTTGGTGAGACAGCGATGAACGCATCGAGTCAGGCGCGGCGGCGCGGGATCGCGCTCCTGGGGTTGCTGCTCGGGGTGCTCTTCCTCGGCGTGCTGATGGTGCTCTTCCTCAACGGCGGCGGCGGGATCCTCGGGCTGCCACCGGGAATGACACCCCTGAAGCGCATCGAGCAGACGCGCGACATGGTCTGCGAGATGAACCGGCGGACGTTGACGGGGGAAATCATCCTGGGCGACCTGTCATCCATGCGCAACGTGGACCCGGCGGTCTTGCAGCAGCGCTTCGGCGGCCGCCGCACTTGCCCGGGCGAGGGGAAGTGCTACTTCGCGGATGGCGAGATCTACTGCACGCTGCACACGCCGACACCACGGTTTCGGGACGCGATCCTGCAGCGGTGAGTTGCCGTTGTCCGTCGGCCCGCCATCACACCAACGACACGCGCCGTTCCACGTACTGGCCGGCGGGGCGTTCGCTGTTGGGGCCTGTGGCAAGCCGCCCTCGCAGGTAAACGGCGTCGATGCGTCCAATGGCTTCCTTGCCCGCGTGGGGATCGTGGTAGCCGGTGCCATTTCCGGCATGCTTGAGGACGTGCTCCTCGGTCAGGCTGCAAAGGACAATGTCGGCATCGCTGCCAATCTGGAGCGCTCCCTTGCGTGGATAAAGGCCTGCCATCTTGGCGGGGTCCGAGCAGGCGGCGAGGCTGATGGTCTCGATGCCGAGCCGAAATTTGGCCACGCCCTCGGACAGGAGAAGCGGGAGCAGATGACCCAGGCCCGAAACGCCCCCCGGCGCCCTGATGGCGTCGAGCTGGGCGGCGTCCACTTCCTCGCGCATGCGCGGATGGTGCGCGGAAGTGACCAGGTTCAGGAGCCCATCGTCCAGGGCGCTCCAGACCGATTGCTGCTCCTCGCGCGCGCGCAACGGCGGCCATGCAAGGGGGAGGACCTCCGGAGGGTGTTCCTTCAGGCAATCGCTGCTGAGGGTCAGATGGCCGAGCGTCGCGGCGGCATGGAGCGGGAGACCTTCCTCGCGCAGGCGCTGGAGGGCATCGATGGCGCGCTTGCACGAGATGCCCAAAAGGATGACATGGGCCTGCGAGCCCTCCATGAGCATGCCGAGGCGCATGACGGCCCCCGCCTCGATGTGATTCGGAAAGATGCCTGAATAATGCGCGGCCCCCAACCTGCCGGACGCGGCAAGATCCCGGCGGCAGAAGCTCTCGAGCGTCGGGTCGCTGGCCATTGTGATGGCGACCGAGTCCCTCGGCATTTCCCGCAGCGCGACCGCGAGCAACAGGTTGCCGGGAAACCCCGAGCGCAGTCCTTCGCTCGCGATCCAGATGGAGGGA
>CAYTRP010000248.1:4650-5955 GCA_964440195.1 uncultured Candidatus Sumerlaeota bacterium | reverse complement strand
GCCGCGCGAAGGCGCCACGTGGCAGCAAGTGAACGTTGAAGCGCCATACGATACCGTCGTCGAGCAAGTGACGGCGTGAAGCAGCGCAACCCTCAGCCCTCGACCATTCATCCAAGCGGGAGGCCCGCGAAATGACCTTCATCAAGCAGCAAGCAAAGGGTTCCGCAACCCGGACCATCATCGACTTTGAGGAAGGCTTCGGCGTTCCACTCCAATCGCCGCGCCGGCCGATCCTCATCCCCTTCAACACGAACGAGTTATCGGGCACCCGCAACCAGACCCAACCCGCGACGATTCGAGGCGACCGCAATCCCACGGAGCCGATCCAGGGGAACAAGGACGTCATGGGCAATCTGTCCGTGCCGCTCGACACCAACGGCTCCGGCTATCTGATGTCCGCGCTGTTCGGCCGGTATGTCCGGCGCACGGAGATCCCGCAGCCCAACGCCATGGTGGGAACACCGACGCTGAACCTGAGCTCCGGGACGGGCATCTTCTCGGTGCCCCAGACCGGGGCCGCCGTCGGGGACCGCGTCGTCTGGAGCGACGACTCCGGCCAGCAATACTCGGGCTACCTCACGGCGAAGACCAATGACTCGGAATGGACGATCTCCCTGGCGCGTGACGGCTCGGGGACGCCGGCCGACATCACGGCCGCGACCGTCGACGGCATCGCGGCGAACCTTGCCGAGTCCTCGCCCGGCACGGTGGACATTGCGAACGGCATCGCGACTTTCTCCGCGACCCATGCTGCCCTCGCCAACAATCAGGTTCTCTTCTACGACGGGACGAAGGTCGCGCGCATCGTGCGCAAGCTCACGGCGACGACGGCCGAAGTCCAGGACATGGAAGGAATGCCCGCGGGGAACGAGACCGGTGTCGACGTGGAAGCCATCACGGCCCCTCCCTTCATCGATTACGAATGGTGGATTCATCCGACGGCCGCGCTCCCCTCGATGATGATCGAGAAGGGCATGCGTGACCTACGCGCGCCGTACTTCGAGCGCTTCAACGGATGCAAGTTCGACACCTTCGAGCTGGCCATCGGTGGCGACGGTGAGCTGCTCGCCACGATTGGCGTGGTGGGGGCACAGTCGGCCGGTTCCTACACGCCGCACGATGCGACATCGAAGTTGAGCGGCGTTTCGCCCACCGTCTCCATCGTCGGATCGACCCGGGTGGCGACCTTCTCGGACGCCCAGGTGGGGATCGCCGTCGGGGACGTGGTCGTCTACAAGTCCGCCACGGCTGACATCACCGGTGGCCGCGTCGTTGCCCGGTCCTCCGACTCGGTCGTCACCCTCG
>CAYTRP010000248.1:0-4640 GCA_964440195.1 uncultured Candidatus Sumerlaeota bacterium | reverse complement strand
TGGCGACGAGACGGCCGTGGAACTGATCGCCGTCTACTCACCCGTGCAGAATGTTGTCGTGCCCACGGCGACGCGCATCCAGCAGTTCGACGCGACGGCCTACGTCGATGGCGTCGAGGTAAACATGCTGGCGAACTGGACGCTCCGCATCGGCCAGGCACTTGACCGCGACTCCTTTGTGATCGGCGGCAAGGGCGTGCGTGCGGATCTGGCGGAAGGTATTGCCGACGTTGGAGGCACGCTGACGGCCCTGTTCCGGGACGCCACGCTTGTCGACGCTGCCAAGTCGAACCAGAAGCTCGCCCTGCGCTGCCGCTTCACCACGACGCAGAACGAATTCCTCGAGTTTGACTTCCAGGAAGTGAAGCTTCAGGAAAAGAGCCCGGCTATCTCGGGACCCGCAGGCATGCGGTACGACCCGAACTATCAGGCCTACAAGAACGAGTCCGTTTCCGCCGCCATCGTCCGCCTGCGCACGCACTGGCTCGACTACACGCTGCCGGCGTCGGCTGGCTTCTCCATCATCTAACCCACTCCCCATCCTCGACTCCAAGGAGACCGGAATCTCATGCAAGAACTTGTGATCGACCTCGCGAAACGTGAAGTAGAGACGTATCGGATCAATCAGGACCACATCGCTTTTCGTGGCACCCCCTATGCCGACCGGAGCTGGTCGGTTGACATTCGCTTTTTGACGACAGCTCAGATTCAAGAGATCGTCGGGAACAACCGCATGTCAGTTCGCGAGATGAAGAGAGTCGGCTTCGATCACGACGCCGACGCCATTCGCAGCGACTCCTTTGTCAAGGCCGTGGTGTCCTGGGATATCAAAGGCGCGGACGGAGCGGTGATCCCCTGCAATGAAGAAAACAAGCGCAAGGTAGCGAGTCAGTTCCCAAATCTGGCGGTCCGGATCGTGCAGATCGCGACCAACCGGGATATCGAGCTACTAGATCAGGAGGAAGAGGAGGGAAAGCCCTAGAGGCGGCATGGGCATGGAATCTCTCTGATCGCCCGGAGTACTGCGAGAACTCATGCCGCCCGTACTTTGACACCCTGAAGAAACCGACTCCGTGTCATGAGTGCGAGTTTGCCCGACCAGACCCAGGAGAGGAGAATCGATACTTTGAAGGCACCTACAACCAACTCTTCTCCTGCAGGGATGGGAACGGGTGTTTCCAATGGAATGTGCTGCTTCGGTTCATGGACTTGGAAGGCATGTCGGAGAGGCAGCAGCGCATCTTTCTAAGAAAGGCGATTCGTGTCGAGCGACTCGTGGCAAAGAAGCAGCGTGAGGACATGAAGAAGATGGAGGAGGATATGGCAGCCAAGCGCAATGGGCAGCGCAGATGGGCTTGATGGTGTTGCGAGGAAGGCGTGGAGCGAAGGAAACGGAGGCTGAAGTACTCCCATGACTGACGGACAGCAACTTGAACCTCTCGTTCTTCGTTTCGACGTTGTCGATCCGGGACAGGCAAAGCTCGACGCCATCGAGAAGAAACTCGATGGCGTCGGACAGGCCATGAAACGAACCGAGGGTCAGGCTCGGGCGGGGGGCACCGGATTGGGTTTCCTGGTCGACTCCTTCACCCGGCTTCCTGGGCCATTGGGTATTGCCGCAGGAGGTCTGGGCTCAATAGGTGCTGCCCTGACTCGTCTCCCAGGGGTGATGGGCTTGGTCAACGGCGCCATCGGTCTGCTTGGCGCCGGGTTCTCGCGTCTCCCCAGCTTCGCAACCATCGCGTCTTCAGGAGTGACCGTTCTCAGCGCGGCCATCGGAAGGCTGCCGACGGTGATCGGATACGCCACCGCAGGGCTTGGTGCCTTCGGAGCAGCTCTTGCTCGACTTCCGGCGCTTCTGGCCACCGTCGCGGGTTCGGTCCGAGTTGTGACTGGCTCCTTCGGCTTCCTATACCGGCAGCTCTTCTCACTGCACACACTCATCGTTGGATTTGGTGTGGCATGGCTGGCTTCCTCCTTCATCAGCGCAGCTTCTGAGGTCGAGCAGTACGAGCTTCGGTTAAGGCAACTGACTGGATCAGCAGAGGAAGGGAACAGAATCTTTGCGGACTCTGCAAAGTTTGCCGAACAAGTTTCTTTCGCATATCGAGATGTCATCGACAGCGCCGTCAAAATGCGCGCAGTGATCGCTGACACTCCCGATCAAACACTTACTCTTGTTCGACTGGCAGCGGACATCGCGGCCGCCTCCGGCCTCACCCTTGAGGCCACGACCGACCAGCTCGCTCGAACGCTCTCTGCAGGTATCGGCGCGGCTGACCTGTGGCGCGAACGTGGCGTGACTGCTATGCTGGGCTTTCAACAAGGAGTAACTTACACGAATGAACAGACCATTCAGATGATTGCTGACGCGTGGACGCGAGACGGGTCAGTCATTCGTGGGGCAGCCACCAGCCTCGTAGATACTTTCTCGGGTCAGATGTCGATGTTGGGGGACAAGTGGTTCCAGTTCCGCAACCGAGTCATGGAAGCGGGTGTTTTTGAACTGCTAACTGATGGACTCCGTGGATTGAATGCAGTGTTGGACCACTGGCTTAGTCGGAGCGAGGAGGCCTTCGGGGCTGGAATCCAGGGCCACGTGAACACTCTTCGAGCGAATCTGGGAAGTCTTGGTCAAGCAATGGTGCAGGTCGTGTCTGCAGGCATCATCGGCTGGGCCCTTGTGAGGGATGCAGTATGGGGTGCAGCTTACGGGGTTTTGCAAGTGGTCAAGTGGACAAATGAAGCCGGCGCAGCCATTGCTCAGATCATGGTTGCAAGTGGGGGATTCCAAAAGCAGATGGCGTCAGGTATCGCCAACTTCATGCCCTTTCAAGGAAAGCTGCTTGGAGCAGACAAGCCATTCAAGGCATTTGCTGATTCTATGGGAGATGTGGAAAGTTTCTACACGAAGGCGGGAGACAAGATCGCCAATAATCTTCTCGAGATCAACAAGCAGATCGATCAGATGGACAAGGGCCTCGAAGCTCGGAACTTTGAGACATACCTAGAGGGTTCCGCTGCCACTATCGAGCGAATGAAGGCTTCGATGCAGGAGCTGGGAGAGGTGTTCAAGGCGGGGATGGAGACCCCAGCAGAGCAGGTGGGTGATTCCATTCAGCAGGTGGAGGAGGATCTAAGACAACTTCAGACCCTGATATCGACAGGCAGTCCAATAGATACTGCATTCGAAGCGCGGCAGCAGGAGATTGCCGATCTTGTCTACCAGTTGAATTCAACCATCGAGCAGATGCAGCGCCGCGAGTTGTCGCAAACGCCTCAAGGGATTGCCGAACTCTTCGAGCGCGACGTCGAGGCGATGCGCCACTCTATGGCGACACTCGGCATCCTGCAGCAGCACGAGGAAGCGTTCTGGGAGTACCGCCGCCTGTTGGCAAATGAGGCGGCCGACGCGATTGTTGAAGCGGAGAGGCGTATTGAATACGAGCGGCGAGAGGCAATCCTGGCTTCCAATGACGCACTTAAAGGCGCAGAGCTTGGGATGATCCAGTGGGCCGAAACGCAAGGAACGGTCGCCCAGCAGGCTGCAAACTTGACAAACAGCGCTCTTTATTCCACTCGGGACGCCCTTGCACAGTTCGCCGTGGACATCTCCGATCGTTCGAAGAGTATTGGCGATGCGTTCCGTGACATGGCGCTTGGGGTCGTTCAGGCCATGCAGCGCATTATCGCCCAGGCCTTGGCCACGGCGGCGATTCTGGCAGTCTTGAATCTCATTCCGGGCATGACTGCCGCATTGACTGCGATGGATTCGGCAGCAATGACGGCCGGTCCAGCAGTCAATGCTTCGGGCGGACTCGGCGCGATGAATACGCCGTATCTGTCAGGTGCTGCCACCTATCACTCCGGCGGCCTTGTCGGTGGGGCGCCGTTCCGAATGCCTGCCTCCAAAGGCCCGGCACCGGACGAGGTTTCCGCGGTCCTTCAGCGCGGCGAGTACGTCGTTTCCCGCCGCGGCGTCGATGCCCTGGACCGTCTGAACGCGGGCGATGCGGGCGCGATCAGCGGTCGCGGGGCCGAACGCCAGGTCGACCGCGCCGTGATCATCGCCGAGGAGGACATCCTCACCTTTGCCGAGCGGTCGGGACGTTTCCGCCAGGCCATTGTCCAGATCACCCGAGAAGACGGAGGGGCTCGCTGATGGCAGCAATCGAAGAGGGCACCGCGACGAACTTCATGGACCTGTTCTCCAAGATCGTCGACTTTCTGACCGACGACACGAAGATCGGCACCGGACAGCAATGGACCGAGGAGGAGAACACGACGGCGGGCTTCACCGACGAGACTGGCTACGTGATCCTGACGACGACTAACACTGCGGGATCGCAGCTCGTCGTGACCATGGAGCCGAGCTGGGATGTCGTCTCCGGCCGCTACAACCTCGTGATCAGCGCGGGCACGGGCTACGAGAGCACGCATGACCGCTTCGCCCAGCCGGGTATGCCCGCCAACACGTTCTCGGTCGACATGCCGCGCATGTGCCTGCAGAACACGTCGATGTCCTACCTGATCATCGCCGACAAGGAGCATTGCATCGTCCGCGCCCAGACCGGCCCTTCGTGCCATCTGGGCTACTTCGGCTTCTTCGAACCCTACGCGCCGCCGAGTCAGTTCACGCA
>CAYTRP010000247.1:0-5957 GCA_964440195.1 uncultured Candidatus Sumerlaeota bacterium | reverse complement strand
CCCCGAGATCGTCGCCAAGCAGCGCCTCTCCTTTGCAAACGGATTGGTCGACGGCATGACGTTCCTCGGCGCGATCCTGGGAACATCCCTGGGCGGCATCGCGATCGACGCCACGGGCGGCAACATCGCCGGGCCACTGGTGGTGCTCGGCTGCCTCGCCATCGTCGGGTTGGTCCTCACGCACCTCATTGTCCCCGCGCCGCCCGCGCTTCCGGCGCATTCGATTCATCCGGTCCCCCTGCGGCGCCTGCTCGCAAACCTGCGCATCATACGCGCCACCCCCGGCATGGCGTGGTCCATCCGCGGGATCGTGATGTGGTGGGCGCTCGCGGCGCTCACGCTGCAAACCTCCATGAAGCTCGCCGAGGACACGCTGCTCATGAGCGGCTTTGGAACGAGCCGCTTCTTCATCTATGTCGGCGTGGGCGTCGCGCTGGGGAGCGCCACGGCCGGCTGGATCTCGGGACGACGCATCGAACTGGGCCTCGTGCCGCTCGGAGGCATCGGCATGTCCATCGCGGCGCTGTCCGTGTGGTTCCTGCCGCGCACCGAGCTGGCGATGGCGCTGCCGATTTCGATGGTGGGCTTCTTCTCGGGATGGTTCGTGATCCCCCTCAAGACGTTCGTGCAAAACGCCGCGCCGCGCGACAAGCGCGGCGGAATCCTCGGCGCCATCAACCTCTTGCAGTACCTCGCGATCTGCCTGTCGGCGGGCGGCGTGTACTTTGTGTTGGCCGAGGCCCTGCGCATGGAAGCCCCGGCCATGTTCCTGGTGATCGGCGGCGCCGCGACCGTCATCGCCGTGGGGTCGCTGCTGGTCGTGGGAGAGGACATGGTCCTGTTCCTCCTCCGGCAAAAGGTGCGCTGGCGCCGTCGTTGGCGCCGGGCCATGATTTGAGCTTGCCGCCGTCGCGGGGGCGGCGACTCAACGGCGATGTCGCAATGAAGATGCTTGTATCTGAATCAACAGCCATGCTTGTAAAATATCATCCGCCCATCTATTTCCATCCCTGAACTTCCCCGGCCCACTTCTCCGCGTCGGCGCGCAGGGGGAGGAAGAGGTCGAAGAGTTGGTCCACCAGGAAGGCGGCCTGCTGAAGCGCCTGCACGCGCAGCGACATGTATTCGTCGAGGTCCGCGACCTTCGGCACGGGGAGCTTGACCGAGCGCATGTCGAAGGTCTCGCCGTCGAGCGTGAAGGTCCACGTGGCGTCCTGGGCGATGAACTCGATCTTCGACCGCGTGATGCGCTTCCCGGCGGAGAGGGCGGTGCGCAGCTCGGGGGAAGCGGGCGCTTCGTCGCCCACCAGCGTGGCCTTGGTCGCCTCGCCGCCGTCGCCGGCGACAACCATGGGGCCGAGGAATCGCACGGCAAGTCCCGGCTCCGACGCGGGGGCGGGGAGGTCGTCGCGCTGGCTGTGCACGCACAACCATGTGAGGAAGTCCGGCCCGACGGTGGCAAAGCGCTCCATCACTTCGAGGGCGGAGGGTCCCTTGCTCATCGGCGTGCTCCCGCGGCGGCGGTGGCCTGGGCGAATTCCTCTTCGAGTCCCTGCTCGGCGAGCATGCGGTAGCCGCGCAGCGCGGGGAACAACGGCTGCAGCTTGAGGTCGAACGTGCTCGTGAACAGGTCGGCGATGCGCTCGCACAACGAGCGCCCCGTCGCGCCGATGAAGACCTCGTTGGTGTTGAGGTCCCACATCATCTCGGTGATCGCGACGGCGGGCGTCGTCTCGTTAAGCATCTGGATCGTCAGCTCCTCCTCGATCGCCAGACGGTGCTGGCGCGTGAGGCGGGTGAGTGCCTTTTCCTTCTTCACGCGCTCGATGGCCTGGTCGCGGCGCGCGAGGAACAGCGCGCGGCTGAAGGATTTGCGGTCGCGGCGGACGGCGAGCAGCGCGAGGTGGCCGTCGGTGAGGTCGTGCCACTCGAACTCGGCCTCCAGCAGGCGGCGCGGGTTGACCCAGCCGAAGCTCTCGCGCTCGCCGCGCCGGGCGTCGATGGGGCGGTAGCCGTGACGCCGGATCGCCATCGTGGCGGTCTTGTCGAGCGCCTCGGGTCGCTCGCTGGTGACAATATAACGCCGCACCGAAAGGGTGCCGGACCGAAAGGGCATGGAATGTGCCGCCTTGGAATGCGTGGGGTGAAACGCGCCGGGCGGCGCGCGGTCCCCGATGCCTCGCAAACCGCCGCGCCGTGCGCAAGCGCGGTTACGACGCGGGCCGATCCCCGATCCGCAGGGCAAGGCCCCAACGCGCATGGGTCTCGATCAGGGTGCCGGGCGCGACACCGAAACGTTTCTCGATCACGGCGCGGTGGTGGGAGATTTGCCGCTGTTCGACGGAGACACCAGGCCACACATTCTCGTAGATGTCGGCATAGGAAACCGCGCGCCCCCCGTGCTCCGCTAGCAAGCGCAAGAGCTTGTAAGGGGTCGGTGCCAAGCGGATAGCCTTGTCGCCGTAATAGACCGCCCCAACGTCGTTTTCGGGGAACTCAAGGGAGAGGGGCGCGGTCCCCGGCGCGGACGGAGCGGCCATTTCCACGGCGGGTGACGTCGAACGGGCGGGGCAGGCGAGCTGCCGCGCAAGATCCTCGAAGGCATCGACCACGGCGACCGGGCGGCCCAGACAACCGCACGCCGTGGCGGCACCACTCGCCAGCCACGAGGCGATGCGGGCGAGTCGCTCGATGCGACCGGCGGCCAGGCCGTGGGCTTCCTCCATTTCCACAAGCCCTTCTCCCCCGCACCAGTCCACCAGCAAAAGCGCGCCGCGAGCAGCCGCGTGCCATCGCTGGGGGACTCCGTGACGGTCGGCCAGTTCACCGCGCAGGCGCCGGGCCAGCGGATCGCGCCCGGCCAGCATCCCGGAGAGGCGGCTCGTCCAGATGTTGCGCCTCCACGCGGCGCGGTCGACGGCAGGGCATTCGGGTCCGGCTTCTTCAGCCAACAGGAGAAGGAAGAGTGCCGCCAACGGCTCGGGTGCGGCTTCGGCTTCGGCCAGCCAATGCCCCCATTCCGCGAGCGTCGCCGGCAAGAGACCCGTCGCGGCGGCCGCTTCCCCGGGCGGAAGCACCCGCACGCGCCCCATGCCGTCCACGATCCAATATCCCCAGCGCGCCCCCTCGGCCAGCGCCTCCCCCGCCCGGTGCCTGACCGCGTCGGGGGGCGCACCATGCAGGGCAAACGTCGCGGCGAACAACCCTTCGAGATGCGCGGCCGTCGGGGCGGCCCGGCCCACCACCCAACCCGCCGCCGCCGCGAGCCAATCCGCCGAACTGAGGGGGGAGGCGATCTCTTCGAGACCGGCGGCGAGGAGGGACCGGCGCGCCTGGTCCGCCTCGAACTCGCCCTCGACAACCAGAATGGATCGCCCCGGCAAATCCGCCGCGCGCCCGGCGCGCCCGGCCTGGTTGCGATAGCGCATGCGCGCCAGCGGCACCGCGATCGGCGCGCCCGTCAAAGGGTCCTCGCCGATCATGCGGGGAGAGTGCACGACCGTGGCCGCGCGAAGGTTCACGCCCTGCTCCAGCGTCGGCGTCGCCACGAGAATGTCGAGATCGCCGTGGGCAAACGCGTCCTCCACCGCGAGGCGCTGCTCTTCGGTGAGGTCGCCCGTGTGCACACCGACCCGCTTGGGAAAAAGCTCCTCCAGCAGCGCCCGCACCTGCGTCGGCGCCAGATCCGCAAGGGAATCGAGCGCGCGCGAGGCATGTTTGCAAATACCCCGCGCCAGCGCCGCCTGCCGCGCGAGTTCCACCGCCTCGCGCCGCGTGGCGCAAAACACCAGCAGCGGCGCGCACGATTCCGCCAGCGCGACAAGCACCCCGGGCATGCCAGCCGAGGCGACGCCTTCCTCCAGCAGGATCTCTTCCCCTTCCGCGCCGCTCGAGGCCTCGCGCCAACGAAAGACACCGCTGCGCGCATCCAGCAGGCCCTCGCGCAGGGGAAACGGACGCGCGTCCCACCGCACCAACCGCACGCCAAGCCACGCGGCAAGGACCTCGGGCCGGGCCAGCACGGCGGACAGCGCCAACAGTTGCGGGCGCGTCGCCGCCGGAGCCGTCTTCCACCGCGCGAGCAACAGGTCGATCACCCCGCCCCGGCGCGGCTCGCCCAGCATCTGCACCTCGTCGCACACGATCAGCCCCGCGCGCACCAACATGCCCGAGTCGCGGGCGAGGAGCGCGGCGGCCTTTTCATAGACGGCCACGGCCACCCCGACCCGGCCCGCGACAATGGCGGCGTCCTCCTCGCGATGATCGCGGGTGGATTGGGCGACGCGGATGCCGTGAGGGGTGAGCCAGCGGGCCAGATCGCGGGCCTTCTCCGCCGCCAGCGCCCGCGTCGGCACGAGATACAGGACCGTGCGGCTCAGTTCCAGCGCGCGGATGGCGGCCAGTTCCGCCAGCAGCGTCTTCCCCGAGGCGGTGGGGGCGGAAACGAGGAGGCTCTCCCCCGCCAGGAGGCCGGTTTGTTCGACGGCATAGCGCTGGAGGGGGAGCAGGCGACCGTCGATACGCGCGGACAGATCGGCCAACAGACGGCGGTTGAGGGGAAGATCGAGAACGCCCATGGGAGGTCCGCCGCGCCCGTCGCGGCACCGAGGGAAGATGGCGCGAGGGGAGCAAGAGGATCCACGGGGGGCAAGGGTTATTTCGCTTTTATTTCGCTTTTGGCGAAAAAAGTCGTGGAGCGCGGACGCCCTCGTCCGCGTCTTTGGAACTGTCTGCTGTCGCTTATGCGAAAGCCGATGCAGGATCACTCCACCCGGATGCAGTCGTCCGTGATGAACTCCTTCGGGTCCGTGACACACGGCGGCAACCCCGGCCCCACCACCGACAACAACTGGCCTTCGTGTTCGGCCACCTCGTGGTTGAGCTTGAGGAGGAAGGACAGGATGTCCTCGTTCTTCTTCATGCCGTAGGCCGCGCGGACGGCTTCGTCGAAGGCGGCGTGAGCGTCGCGCAACTCGGCGGCGGCTCGATTTTGCGCCCTTGAAAACGTCCCGAGGACTTTGGAAATGTCTTGGCGGGCCTACTCCCCCACGATCGTCGGCACGACCGTTTCCGCCCGTGGCGTCGCCACGCCCGAGGTGACCTTGAGCCCGATGATGGAGCCGACCAGCAGCACGATGAAGAGCCATCGCGCCATCGTCGCCGGTTCGCCGTACAAGAGGATGCCGAGCACCGCCGTGCCCAGCGCCCCGATGCCGACCCAGATGGGATAGGCGGTGCCGATGGGGATTTCGCGCGCGGCAAGGGCGAGGAGGAACATGCTCCCCGCCAGGGCGATGCCCGTGAGGACCGACGGCACCAGGCGCGTGAAGCCCTGCGTCTCCTTGAGTCCGATGGCCCAGCCGACCTCGAGCAATCCCGCGATGATCAACCAGAGCCAGGCCATGGGCGTTCTCCGTTGGGAGGGTGGATACTATTATGAAAGATTATTTATGAAGTGAGGCACTGGTTACAACAAGCGGGTGGCTCGACAATGGATCGATGCAGCGGGCTCGTTGTGTGTCGGCTGAAGAATCATCCTGCCATCAAGTGGCAGGCGAGGCGTGCAGGGTCAACGCGGGCCAGACCGACTGGATGCGCTCGAAGTCACGATCGAATGTCCACAGGGTGTGACCACCGGCAACGCACGCCGCCGCGATGAGGATGTCCTGAAAGGAAACGGTGATGCCCCGGGACTTGATTTGGAACGCCCTCAAGGCAGCATCATCCCATACTTCCGACGTGATGGGGATGATCGGGTGCAGGGAGAGAAAGTATGACCAGGAGTCGAACGCCTGCGCGTTGCCGGCTCCGGCCAGGACTTCCATGCGAACGACGGGCGTAATGGCATATCGTCGACGGTCTTCGGGGGTGAACAGGGCGCGATTTGCCTTCTTCATGGAATGAATCACAACGGAGCTATCCAGTGCGATCATAGGAGGCTCCGAAAGCGGAGCCTC
>CAYTRP010000246.1:0-5959 GCA_964440195.1 uncultured Candidatus Sumerlaeota bacterium | reverse complement strand
GGCGGGGTCGCTGTACACGTTGGAGGACGCGCGAACGGCGGCGCGCGAGGGTCGGGATGGGGGTTGTCCTTGACCGCCCGTGGGGCGGCTTCGTTCAGTCTTGATCGACGAGACCGATGGTGCCAAATTGCGAGCGGCCTGCCCGGCATTCTCCCAGGGTGAGAGGGTCGGAGGCCATCGACGGCGAAAGGAACAGTGAGGTGCCCCCCATCAAGGCCGAAGGCATCGTCCAGCTTCCGGGCATCTCCGATGCCATTCGCACGCTCAATCGCCGCATCCGCGAATTCGCCGCCGAGGATGGAATGGTGTTCATCACGGGCGAGCCGGGCACCGAAAAGGCCCTGGCCGCGCGCACGATCCACATGCTCGGCTCCCGCGCCGAGCGGCCCATCAGCAAGATCTCCGTCTCCTGGAAGCTCCCCTCCGACACCGCCGCGCGGTTCCGCGCCTGCGACCGGGGGTCGCTCATCGTCAACCTCCAGCGCGAGTTCCCCGTGGACATGCAGTACACGGTGCTCGAAATGGCCAACGACAAGGCATTCGCCGACGCGATGTCGGGCGACCTGGTCGAGGCGGACGTCCGCATCCTGCTGACGACCAGCCTGAGCCTGGACAAGCTCAACGGCAGCTCGGCGCTCCTGCCCGAGTTGAGCGACCTGCTGGGGCGCTGCCATCTGGAAATCCCGCCCATCCGCGAACGCCCCGAGGACATTCCCGCCCTGGTGCGGTACGCCACGCAGCGGGCCATCGAGACGGGCCGCAGCCGTGCCCAGGGCGCGAATCCCCAGGTGTTGCACCTGTTCCGGCAATGGCACTGGCCGGGCAACGCGGAGGACTTGCTGCTTGTCACCGCGGAAGCAGCCCTCAACACGACCGGCAACGTCATCACCCTCGACGACCTGCCGACGGAGTTCATGAAGCAGATCCCGCCCGCCCTCGTGGAAACCGCGCGCGAGGTGAAGGTGAGCGGCTCGCGACCGGTCTCGACCGTGGACGAGGAGACGGGGAGCGGCGGCACGGACGAGGAGCGCACCGATCCGGCCGGGGCGGCGAGCCTCGCGGCCCGGCAGTCACCCCCCCCGGCGACGCCCAAGCCCGCGCCGCCAGGGAAGAAACCGTCATCCATTGGCGACTTCCACGAGGAAACGACGGACCCGGCCATGGGGTCGTTGATCGAGGAAATCGAGGCACGCCGCCGCGCCAAGGACCAGCCCCCGCCGGCCGAGGAGGAGATCACCGCGCCGGACTTGCAGGAACTGGCCGATGCCGCCCAGCGCGAATTGGTGGCGATCAAGGCCAACGAGGCGCGCGAGCTGCAAACCCCCGAGGAAGTGGAACAGCAGACGCGCCGCCTGCAGCGCCTGTTTATCCTCGCGCGGCGCCTGAACGCCCAATCGCAGATCCTCGCGCGCCAGATGTCGGGGCCGCTGCGCCACCGCCGCGTGGACGTCGGCTACAGCAGCCACGAGAGCGAGCAGGACAACGAGCAATTGTCCGAGGCGCTGGAGACGGAACTGGACAAGGGGCTCGACGCGATCCTGGCGCTGCGGCGCCAGCTCGCGATCCTCAACCAGCGCGAGATCCAGGCGAACCTGACCGCGCGCGACCTGTACCGGCGCCTGATCCTGGCGGGCCAGGACATCCGCCGCGCCGTCGAGGACGACGAGATCAAGGGCGAGGCGACGGTCTTCTCGCACCAGCTCAAGGCCGTCGAGGAAGCCATCTCGCGCATCCGCACGAGCTTTCCCGACATCGACGCCGGCCCCGCGCGCAAGGACCCGACGGAGGAACTGCGCCGCGACGAGATCGAACAGGTGCAGCGAATCCTCAAGGATGCGGAGAGGGAGGGGAGATGAGGACGAAGCATGGCCCGCGTCCGTAGTCTCGCCGCCCCGCTCCCTTGCATACGGTGAACCGCCAACCGACGCTCCACACCACCCACCTGGTCCTGCGCCCCTTCCGCATGGATGACGCGGCGGCGGTGCAGCGCCTGGCGGGGGATGCCCGCGTTGCGGACACCACGACGGCGGCCTTGCCGCATCCATACCTCGACGGCATGGCGGAGCAATGGATCGCCACGCAGCTTGCCGAAAGTCCCTTCCCGGCTCTTCGCGTACTTGATGAAGGACTCCGCGCGAACCTCCGCGTCGGGCTCCGCCTCTTGCAGCACCTTCAATTCGGCGTCCGTGAGGAACACGTCTTCCGCCCGGTGAACCACCTCGTGAAGCGTCGTCTCCTTCGGGTCGAGGGACGGGTCGCCCGTGGCGATGTCCGCCCAGTCCTTGAAGTACCGCCCCGCCCGCTCGTTGCCCCACTCGTCGATGACCTTCTCGACGAAGCGGATGTTGTCGTCGCCGAACATGTCGCTCCAGAGCTTGCGGGCCTCGTCGACTGGCAGCTACGTTTCTCCTCACCCGGGAACCCAGAAGTCGCCAATCGTGGCTCGACGCTGCCAAAAACGTCCAGAGGCGCGAGGAGATAAAACCTATGCTCAAAAAAAGGCGCGCCGCGACATTTTCCCCCCCAGACGTAAGGGTCAACTTCAAGATGTGAGATTTACGTTTCGATCTAAAATTTAAGGAGAAGTCAACCATGCCACGTTTCGTCTCCCCTCTTCTGGTTCTGGGCTCCATGAGCCACCGCAGTGGGTTCAACCCAACGATCTACTTGTGGCTGCTCCTGCGGTGGATTGGCGGTCACTCAAATCGACGATTCCAAACTCATCCTTGTGGCGCCTTTTTCATTGCGATGAGTCTTGTCTTTTTTCTTAGCCACTCATTGATCGTGTCTGCTGGAGGTTCCTGTTTGACTCAAACCGGTTGCAGTGGTCAATGCAGTAGTGGAATTGTTTGCGACTCCTGCGTCGGCGGCTGGCAATCATGCTATACTTTTACGAATGGAGAGGCGTGCTTTTTGTATCAAAACTGCATTACTACATGGTCTGTGGCCCCAGGTGGATCCGAGTGTGGTGAATTTGACCTCACATGGGATGACTATCCCTGTTGAAATATACGCCCACGCAGTCGGCCTTCGCCTGACACTCGACGACAAGGAGGTTTGCACACATCAAAAAAATAGTTCTCATCATTGCCATGCTTTTTCCGCTTATCCTTGTCGGCTGGTTGACTTATTGGAAATACTACCCGTCGAGTAGCCTTGGTAGAAGTAAGCCTCCGGACACTTCACAACTCGGCAGCTCCGATGAGATCCTGTATGAATCTGACGTTAAAAGGAGAATCGAAGAGGCACCGGGCGACTACATTCTGGAGCCAGGCTTTCATGTTGCATTCATGGATGACTTACAGGAAAGATTGCTGGGTGATGAAGAGACTGCACGATTAACGGAACACCTACGGCGACATGCCCCCTTAGTGCTTTTGCACATCGCGACAGCCTATGCGTCTGGTAATTGCTCCGAACTCTCCGAGATGTTGATCAGTTTGGGAGACCGTTCTGGGCCGCTTGTTTGTTCTCGGCTGGAGCGCCATCGTAACAACGCTATTTCGCATCGCTTTGTAAAGAGCGACACAGTTAATAATTTGATAACTTATGTACGCCGTGAAGATGTCTTCTTATTACCCAGCGGGGCTAGAGACTTGCCTCCTCAGTTAGATTCCCGATACTCTGCAGTTGAGTACTTTGCATTAATGGACTTGGCATTGACGGTAGAGAACGCGGACTCGGTGGTTCATAGATTCTACTTGGCTCAAGAGGGGGACAGTATCCGTCTCCTCGGCGCTGGAAAACTCTTAAGTGGGCGAATGGTGTTCCGCACAACAAAAATTTCTCCACCAGCCGGACTCTTTGGTTTTGACCCTATTCAGCATCTTGATGCGGCACACCCATGATCGTTCAAACAGATGGCCAGTTCGTGGGAAAAGCAAGGATGGAATCGACTAGAGAGAAACGCAACATAGCGTGAGGGTTAAAGTGCTCGCTCCCAAATCAAAATCGATCAAAGTAATACTTGCAATTCTCCTGATGCTCGTTGCTGGATTCACAATCGCAAGCATCCTCGGAATGACCGGCTTTCCGCATTTCCGTATTTTCCCTGTGGATACCCCACTAAACAACAATCTCCTCTTGATTGCGGAGCAGTACCCAACCGATGGAACATATTTAGTCCTCCCACAGGAAGAGCAATCGGCCTCATACGGAGTGACACAAGACATTTACTATCTTGGCAGACGCGTTGCTGTCGGAGACCCCGAGGAAAGAAGCTATTGCATTGGCCTGATGTTCGAGATTTACATGATGGCATGTTCGCGCGTTCGTGGGAAAGGATTTCATTTGCCCCGCGTGTCTTCTGCAAATTTTTCTGCCTTCCGAAGAGACTGGTATGGGGTGGACGGTAATAGTCGTACATTTGTTAGAACTTTGGTGGATAGGCGGCTGGGCAAAGAGATTACGATTTTTTCCGAGGCGCGCCCAGGAGACTTGATGCAGTTTTGGAGAATTGGCGGATCAGGCCATTCGGTATTGTTCCTGGGTTGGAAATTTGATGAATCACACAATATAATTGGCGTTCACTACTGGTCCGTTCAAAGCGCGAATGGTATTTCAGAGAATGTTGAATATTTCGTCGAAGCGGGCGGGGGTATTCTAAAAGATCGGATTTTTATTGTTCGAGCGTATGTGCCATGATATTACTAGATGCCTATTTCCTGCATTCATCCATCTGGCTTGCGCAAGCCACCCCATTGCCGGATCCGTTCTACTTGCCAAGTCTCCTTTGGCAGATAGGTCTGTTTTGTTTTATTGTGTTGGCTGTAATTCGAGGGATCCAAATAGTCCTTCGTAGGCGTCGCCAAACCGTCAGTTCATCTGATACGAATTTATCCGCAGCATCGCGTGAACCGCCTGACGAATCTTCCGAAGAGCCCCCGACATGAGACCACTTCGTGCCTTCACCTTAATTGAACTATTGATTGTTGTTTCTGTCATTGCCATTTTGGCCGGAATTGCGATTCAAAATATGCTGGCTGCCCAGATTCGTTCCAAGACCGCACGCAATTTGGCTGATTTCCGTACCCTTGCTATGGCGATTGAGGTATATGCAGCGGATCGCAATGCGTATCCCCGCATGGCCCATTGGACTTTTTATGGCGATCCGGCGTTTGATCGCATTCTCGGCGAGCATGCAAATGGAGTGATGTCAAAAGTGCTTTCGACTCCAATCGCCTATTTGAGTCAGACGCAACTGTTTGACCCCTTCATGGAGAGAAACGCCATGGCTCCCATTGATGAACGCCTTTATACTTATCAAAACTTGGGTGAGTATCGACGCCTCAGGCCCTCCTCCACTTTCTGGGGGCCAGCTTATGGATATTACGGACCATGGCGGCTGGGAGGTGTTGGGCCAGACAGCATGTTCGATCACGGTTTCACCAATAGTGCTCAATTGCCATACGATCCAACGAATGGGATTATCTCTTACGGCAACATTTGGTACTCTCCTCGCAGCATAGAGAATCCAATGCCTCCGGTACCTCTGCTATTGGGAGAGCACTAACACTCACTGCATAAGCAACCTTGCGGTCACACGCTCCAAGCGGTCTGAAGGTCGGCGCGCGCCTCCACCGAATCCGCCGCGATCTTTGCCCCGACGATCCCCAACGCCGCACCGGTGCCCGGTCCGGCACCCGAGGGAATGGTGTGGATTCCAGGCGGGGAATTCTCGATGGGCGCCACCGTCGAGAGCGAATCGCTGTGCAGCCTCTCGGGCGTGACGCGCGATGCGCTGCCCGTGCACCGCGTCCACGTCGACGGCTTCTGGATGGACGCGACGGAGGTGACCAACGCACAGTTCGCCGCGTTTGTCGAAGCCACCGGCTACGTCACCGTGGCCGAGCGCAAGCCGACGCGGGAGGAGTTTCCCGACGCGCCCCCGGAGAATCTGGTCGCCGGATCGACGGTTTTTGCACCGACGCCGAGGCCGGTGCGGCTGAACAACCATTAC
>CAYTRP010000245.1:4352-5968 GCA_964440195.1 uncultured Candidatus Sumerlaeota bacterium | reverse complement strand
CGCGGCGAGGTGTTGATCCTTCCCGCGCGCGCGGCGGAGGGCAACGGCACCGCGAACCAATCGCACGATGCCTTCATGGACTTTCGCGACGTGAAGGGGCAGGAGGGGGCGAAGCGCGCGCTCGAAATCGCCGCGGGCGGTGGGCACAATGCGCTGATGATCGGCCCGCCCGGGTCGGGGAAGACCATGCTGGCCAAGAGGCTGCCGTCGATCCTGCCCGAGATGACGTTCGAAGAAGCAATCGAGACGACGAAGATTTTCAGCATCGCGGGAAAGCTCGACCGCCGCGAGGGCTTGATCCGCCATCGCCCCTTCCGTTCGCCGCATCACACGGCATCGCATGTCGCGTTGGTGGGGGGCGGGGCGATGCCGAAGCCCGGCGAGGTTTCCCTCGCGCACAACGGCGTTCTCTTCCTGGACGAATTCCCGGAATTCTCTCGTCCGGTGTTGGAGGTCCTTCGTCAGCCCCTCGAGGATGGAGTGGTTCACATATCCCGCGCGCAGATGTCGCTCAGTTTTCCGGCGAACTTCATCCTGTGCGCCGCGATGAATCCCTGCCCCTGCGGCTATGCGGGTCATCCGGAGAAGCGCTGCATATGCAACCCGGTCGCCGTGCAGCGCTATGTGGGGCGCATCAGCGGGCCGCTGCTCGATCGCATCGATCTGCATGTCGTGGTCGGCGCGGTGAAGCTGGAAGACATGCACCGGCGGGCACCCGGCGAGTCGAGCGCCACCATTCGCGCGCGGGTAAATCGTGCTCGATCTATCCAGACGCAGCGCTTTGCCGACCGCCCAGGGATTCACTGCAACGCGCAGATGGGGCCGAAGGATTTGGAGAAGTACTGTGTGCTGGGCGATGACGCGAGGCGGCTGCTCGACGCGGCGATCAAGGGACTGGATCTCTCCGCGCGTGCGTATGACCGCCTGCTCAAGGTGAGCCGCACGATCGCCGACCTCGTCGGCAGCGAACTCATCGGCTCCGACCACTTGAGCGAGGCGGTGCAATACCGGACGCTGGATCGCGGGATGGGCGGGTTGTGATGGAAGGTGAAAATTCGAGCCTATTCTGGATCAAGGAGCAGGTAAGTAACGAGAATTACCGGCTAACCCTTCATGCCCAAGTCGCGCTCGTGGAAGATGGTTATCGAGTCGCGGATCTGTTGACGGGGATGGACAGCGCGATCCTGGTAGAAGACTATCCCGAAGCTCGACGCGGGCCTTGCTGCCTGGTGTTGCGTTGACAGCCGCCCGATCCATATTGTCTGCACCACCGGCGGAGATGTTTTGGTGATTATCATGATCTATGAACCCAAGCCACCGAAGTGGGTGACTCCGTTTGAAAGAGGTAAAAACCCATGAACTGTACCATCAACGGATGCCCGGGCGAGTACGAGCCCCGCCGAATCTCGCAGACCTACACGGTTGCCGGGGAATTGATCGTGGTGAGCGGCGTTCCCGTCGAGGTATGCGCGATTTGCGGTGACACGTTGGTGACGCCGCAAACGGCCCGGCGGATCGAGGAACTTGTCGCGAATCACGGCCCCGCCGAAAGCATGGCGCCGGTGTACAGTCTGGTGGCCGAGTAAATGCGACTCGGATCATAAGTGCCCGGCCAG
>CAYTRP010000245.1:0-4342 GCA_964440195.1 uncultured Candidatus Sumerlaeota bacterium | reverse complement strand
CACCCGGAAAGAGGCTGATTACTATCATGACCAAGCGAACCGCTGACACCGCGGATTTGAACGACGACCTCCGTCCCGAGTACGACTTCTCCCGGATGAAGCCTGTCGGGCGGGGTTTGTATGCCGCCCGATATAAGGCGGGACGGAGCATTCGCATCCTTGAGGATGATGCTTCAAAGGAACTTCCAATCGAAACAGGCGATGAAATTTCAGTAGGCTGCACGACCACCGGGTGTCTTAGCGCCGATGAGTCCAGGGAAACTTTCTCGACTTCCATGAATCGGGACAAGCTTACCACTGTCGGCGACACCTCTACTGGTCTCGGCATCGAAAGTCTTTTGCGCGGCGCGCCGGCACCCGGCTGGAAGAAACATGATCGCTGAACAGGCCTTGGCCGCTTTGTCGAAGGACATTCCCGAATGGGGCCTCCATGCGGGAGACGTGGGCACGATTGTTCACGTTCACGCCCGGGGAGAAGCCTACGAGGTCGAATTCATCGACGTGCGCGGCGAGACGGTGGCGGTTCTGACCATCAAGGCCGAATACCTGCGGGAAGTGGGTCGTGACGAGCGGCCCATTCCCCACCTGAAGAGCGCGTGATTTTTGATACTCAAAAAAGGCATTCCCAAATGAACCCTCCGCTGACGTTGTTTCTCGCGGCATCGTGCTTCCTGTCGGCGATGGCTCTCGCGGAAGAACCCGCCGCGCACTTTCTCAAGGGAACCGTGCGCGACAACGCGGGCACTCCTGCCCCGGGCGTCACCGTTTTTGTCGCCGATGCCGCGACGGGTGTGCCGCTCTTTGCGGACGGAACATCCTTGGCGAAACGGAACGCCGACAACCGGACGGACCTGCTTGTCGCCGTCACCGGCGATGAGGGAACATTCGACATCTCCGTTCCGGCGGGGTCCTATCGCCTCGTTGCCCAACGCTGGCAGCCCCCAACACAACCCTGGACCGGCAGTCTCGGAGAATTCGACGGACTTCCCCATTTCGGCCCCGTCGTCGAGTTGTTCGGCACGGCATCGGGCATCGAAGTGCCTTCGGATGCGGCCACGCGAATCGAGCTGCGGCCTCCGGGGAGCGGCACGCTCACCGTGACGACCAATCCGCGTCCGGGGAACGACGCCACGCTTCTCGTCATCGGCACGGAGGCCCCCCTTCTGGACCCCATTTTCGCCTTTGAAGGGTGGCGTCCCCCTTTCCTGACCAATGCGATTGGCATGAACCGGATGCCGAAGGGCGTGACGACTTTCAAAAATGTACCCGAGGGTGATATTCATCTGACCGCTTTCGCCAACGACAACCGGCCGGGGTTTGGGTGCGCTTCCGCCAACGTCGGGACGGGCGGGTCAGCCAGGGTCACGGTTGATTTGGTTGCCGGATGGAGTGATGGCCGCAAGACGCCGCCTGACCGGTTGCGGCCGTTGTACGACAAGGCCGTCGCGAATCGCTGGGACCTGAAGGAATTGGAGCCGTTGGCGACGCTGATCGGAGAGATCGAACAACGGAGAGGGGACTCGATTGTTGAAGCGATCGAGCGTCATGGCGGGATGGAGCAAATGATTGGCCTGCCCGATGGCACGTCCGCCCCGCTGCCGGATGCCCTGGCCGTGTGGGCCTACCTCCGGGCGTGGCCGCCGGAGGCCGAATAGTCGAGTGCGCGGTCTCGGGGCGGGGCGCCCAAGCCTGCGTGCCCGAAAGTCTGCTGGTTACTTTGCCTTCTTCTTCATGTACGCCTCCCAATTGTACACGGCTCTTTCTTGTGCCACGGTCTCGATGCTGCCCGGGCGTTCCTCGCGCACGCGCGCGATGGCCTCGTCGGCGGGGAGCCCCAGCGACACGAGCAGGCAGGCCAGCAACGTGCCTGTCCGTCCCATCCCGGCGCGGCAATGAAGCACGACTGCTCCCTGGGGCTGGCTTTCCCAGGTCCCGCGGCTGAACGCATCGATCTCAAAGACCTGCTCAAGGGCCGGCGGCGCAAAGTCGGGAATGGGAACGTGCAGATGCCTGATGCCTGACGCGGCGAAGTCCCCGGGCGACCCCGGCGCGCTCTCGCTGAGGGAAACAACCGCGACAACACCATGCTCGCGGTACGCGGCAAGGTCCGCCGCGAGGCTTTGATACTGCCCCGGCAGGGCGGAACCGGCGAGCTTGCCCGGAATGACGAAGGAAAAGTTGTGTGGCACCCTCGGTCCTTCCCTCCCTCTTGGTGGGGCGTCAGGGTGGTAAGGCCTTTCTGCCCAAGGCAATGAGAAGTTCCCCGGGAGCGCGTTCCCCCGGTTTTCCCTTGGTTCCGGGGGCCGGGGATGCGACTTGTCGGGAACTGGATGTTACCCTTCCCGTCTTGGAGCCGAAACGACCCATGCCCTTCCGTTCCCTCCAGGCAATGGTCAGTAACCTTTTCGGGAAGTTGCAGGACGTGCGACGGGTGGTCTTTGAGTCGGACGAGGGCGATGTGATCACGTCCTTTCACCGGTTGGGCGTCGGCCTTGTTCGTTTCATGGTGGTTCTTGGGCGCGAGACCGCCGGCAATCAGATTTGGCAGCGCGCGTCCGCCCTGACGTACACGACCATCCTCTCGCTGTTTCCACTCCTGATGGTGTTGTCCTCCGTCGCCTCCGTCTTCTACACGGCGGAGCAGGAGGAGCAGTTGATTTCCTGGGTGACCCAGCAGTTTACCCCCGCGAACCCCTCGGTGCTCGAGGAACTCATGGGAACGGGGCCCGTCAATGGGAAGCCCGCGAATGACCAATTGGCGACCGAGATCAAGCAGGCTGCCGAGAGCGTGAAGGACACCGCCGTGGCGCTCGCCGAGGAGGGGGCGGTTGCGCCCACGCCCGCGGCGGAGGACTTTGCCTCGGCCATCAGGGACTGGTCCACGAGTTATCGCAGTGTTGCGGGCGGGTTGGGGTTTGCGGGCATTCTGGGTCTGTTCATCACGACCCTGCTGCTGTACAAGAGCATTGAGCAGGCCTTTGAGGCGGCGTGGGAGACCAGCCACGTCAGTTCCCTCACGCGCACGGTCACGGGCTTCACCTTTCTGGTGGTAATCGCGCCGATCATTCTCGGTGCTTCGATCACCTTGTCCTCGTTCGTCGTGACGATCCTCGGCGGAACCGCCCCGGCAGCTTCCTCCCTCCTCTCGACGGAAGCCGCCGCCACAAGCACGGCGGTCGATGTCGAGGTGGAAGGCGTCGTTGTCGAGCCCGGGGGGGCGGTGGAGCCTCTTCCGGCCGGGCCGCCCTCTGGAGTCCGCCGCTATCTGTTGATGCTCGTGCCGGCGATCTTCAACAGCCTGATCCTGGCGGCAGCCTATTGCTATTTTCCCATGGCGAACGTTCAATGGCGGTATGCCCTTCTCGGTGGCTTCATCGCGGGGTTTCTCTGGGAGGCCGCCAAGCTGCTTTTTTTCGCGTATATCCTCATGTCGACCGCCCAAAGGGCCATGCTTCAATCGGTTGGAGTCCTGCCCATTTTCCTCATCTGGATCTACTTCACATGGCTTCTGTTCCTCGTGGGTAACCAGATCGTTTATGTCTCGCAGAATTTCCTCCGGCTTCGGCTCCATCACTTTGGCCCCTCAACCCGCACGTATCTGGACGGGCGGCTGCTGGTGGCGATCGCGATGCTGGTTGCCGACGCGTTCGAGCGCGGCAAGGGGGGGATCGAGCACGATCACCTCGGGATGCTCCTGCGCGTTCCTCCCCGCGAGTTCGACCGCGCCATGGGGATCCTGACCAAGCACCAACTCATCGAGTTGACGCAGGATGGCCGGTACACCCTGCGCCGCCCCGCGGATCGCATCCATGTGGACACGCTGCTGAACCTCGGGTGCGATCCGATCAGTGTGTGCGTGCGCAAGGGGCTCGTGGATCACCCCGCCGTCTCGCGCGCGCTGGCCGGCATCCAGGACCAAATCCTTGGAGTCGGCCGCCAGAAGTCGCTGCGCGACCTGTTGGCAGCCAAGCGGGAGGGCACCGATTCCACGGTGAAACCCGTCCCGGATGCGCCCGATTCGATTCCTGCCGGAGGGAGTGCCTGATGGCCACGGTCAAGGACAAGAACTTCAAGGTTATCAAGTACGACGAAGGAAAGTCTCCCGCCGCGCGGATAAAGAAGCTCATCTTCATCGTTGCCGCCGCGGCGATCATGATCGCGGCTGCCGCCTACCTGATTTTCAGCCCACGCGGCGGAGCCCCCGGCGTGAAGGGTGATTTCCCCGACGAGCTTGTGCGCGCCTACTCGGAGTACGTCCGGCCCTATGCGGCGGGGGGGAGCCTGAACCCGACTCAGGTGCAGGTTGGGGAGGGGCAGCAGTTCTGTGACCGGCAGGGCCAGC
>CAYTRP010000244.1:4451-5977 GCA_964440195.1 uncultured Candidatus Sumerlaeota bacterium | reverse complement strand
CGGCGACGGACCTCGGCGGGAATGCCGGCCTTCTGGCACTCCTTCTTGAAGCGCTTGAGGGCGCGATCAATGGGTTCGCCTTCTTCGACGATGATTCGGGTCACGAGAAAGAATTCACCTGCCAATCTGGCCCAGTTGGGCGATAAGGGCGCGCCTGGCAAACCGGCGCGGCGCGTAGGGACACCCGGAGACCCCCCGATCGTCAAGCCCGAAGTCTTCCCCGTTGCCGGGCAAAACGGGCGAAATCACGGCTCGCGGGGGGAGGGGTCCGTGATTCGAGAGGGCACATGGGTGATGCCCACGCGCCGGCAGATGTCGTTGATGGTGACGATCCGTTGCCATGTGGCCTCGCCATCGCTGGCGAGGAGGATCTCGCGAACCTGATCCTGGTCAACGGCTCGCTTCAGCCGTGCTTCCAGTTCACTGTCCTCGACCGCCTCGCCGTTGAAGAAGACGGAGCCGTTCGCCTTGAGGGTGATCTCCGGGATGGGCTTGCGCTCCTGGATGGCCTGGCCACTGCGGGCCTCGGGCAGGCGGATCTCGATCTGGCGCTCTTCGGTCTTCTTGCTGATGTCCGTGGCCAGGACGAGGAAGAAAATGAGGTTGAAGATGATGTCGAGCAGCGGGGTCAGGTTCAGCGCCCCCACCGGACCATCCAGCATGGAGGGACGGCGCTTCATGACGCACTCCCCACGGGGGGCTTGCCGGCCAACTTGAGGATTCCCGTGGCGGTGGATCTTTGGAATCCGACGGCCAGGAGCAACTTTTGCAGTGCCAGATGGCCCTCGTTGGGAAGCACCACTGTCTCGTAGGACGCGATCCGGCGCGAGAAGATGTAAAGGAAGACGAAGGCGGGGATGGCGATCGAGAGCCCCCAAGCGGTGGTGATGAGGGCGATGTTGATGCCTTCGCTGAGTTCGCGCATGGAGGGATCCGGAGAATTGGCGAACTTGGCAAAGGTGGTCAGCATTCCAAAGACGGTGCCCAAGAGCCCCAGCAAAGGCGCCACGTTGTAGATGGCCACGAGTTGATTGTTTCGATGTTGGAGGGAGGCGCACTCCTCCTCGATGCGCTCGCGCAGGACTTCCGCCGGGTCGGCGTCGGCCTTGAACTCGAGGTGTTCAAGAACCCGGGCAAGGATGACCGCGATGCTGGAGTGCTGGGCGGCGAGGGCCGCGACGATCTCGGGACGCGAGCGCGCCTCCCGCAGAATTCCATCAAGGCGCCGCGAAAAATCGCGCGGGCACACGCGCTCGCGTCGCAGATTGATGAAACCCTGAACCGCGAAGGCGATCATCAGGAGCGCCGTGGGAATCAGCGCGATCATCATGAATCCGCCGTCGAGCACATAGCTTTCGAGGGCGGTACGGGTTTCCATTGGCAGGTCGATCCTCGTGGGGCAAATGCCTAGTAGGCGGCGCGGGCGGCGGGCGGGGTTGACGGGACCTCGGGTTCCGGCACGACCTCCGGAATGGCCTCAATGGTCGCGTCGAGGATCTCCGGGCTGGTGGGAATCTCTTCCGTGG
>CAYTRP010000244.1:0-4441 GCA_964440195.1 uncultured Candidatus Sumerlaeota bacterium | reverse complement strand
ACCGCCGCGCCGAGCACGCCGATGAGCGCTGCGGGGGGCCAGGCGAACGGCCGTCCCGCGCAGGAAGTACCGCTTGAACTCGCCCTGACGGGGAGTCCTCAGGGGGGTCGTCCGGTTCAGCGTGACGCCGCGATGTTCTTCGGCGAGAAGCTGGACGTCCATGATGGCGTCGGCACCCACCTTGGCGGCCCGCTCCTGAAGGTCGGCAATCTGCTCGCGGCGGGTCGCCACCCGCTTGTTGTCAGAAGTGAAGGAGTGAACGTAGGCGATTTCCGAGTGGGGGGTGTCCAGTTCGCCGATATAGGTGCGGATTGCGGTCGGGTTGGGATTGGCGGGGTGGGTCTGGCCAATCACAAAGGTGCGCTTGATTGTGCAGGAGCCGGATGCCAGAAGGAGGACAGCCAGCGCGAGGGTGAGGATCAGGGACCGTGTCATGCAGGGAAACCCCCTTTGGGCTGGGCGAGTGATGGTCTGGTGCGAGGGGGAAGGCCAACAGGAAAACCGAACCGGCGCAAGCATGTGAACGAGGCAACCGTCTCCCCCACCTCCCGTCTTCCCGGCCTCCACGACCGGGGAATGGTCCTGGCGGCGCTCCTGCTGGGCGTGGCCGCCTACGTCCTTCTTCAGGTCGTCCCCCTTTGGGGGTGGGCGGAACCCGGTATCCGGGCGCGCAGCCACCAAAACGACTTCAAGCACCTCTATCTGGGTGCCTGGCTGCTGGCCCATGGCGAAAGCCCGTATGATCTGTCCACGATCATGGCTGTCCTGCCCGCCTTCGTCGAGGAGGATCCACGCTTTGGGTCCGCGCGCCCGGGTGAGTATTCCATCCTTCCCTACGTTTACCCGCCCTTCACGGGTCAGGTGCTCATGCCCCTGACGGCGCTCCCCTTCGGCCAGGCAGCCCACGCGTGGATGATCGTCAACCACCTCCTTCTGCTGGGTGGGGTTTTCGCCGCGTGTGGTGCCGCACGCTGGCGCCCGGGATGGCACGAGATGTTGCTGCTGGCGGCTCTCCTGTCGCTGAATGCCACCCTGCTGCGCCAGAACAACGCCGGACAGTTGAACGCGGCGTTGCTGATGGGATTCGCCACCGTGTTCCTGGGTCTGCAAAGGAAGTGGCATCCCGCCGTCGTTGGCGGGATGGCTGGGTTTTTGGTCCTTTTCAAGCTCACGCCGGGAATCCTGCTGGTTTACTTCCTCTGCACGCGCCGGTGGCGGCATGCTGCCTGGATGGCGGGGGCGGCCGTGGCACTGACAGCGCTGGGGGTCATGGCGAGCGGTCCCTCGGTCTGGTGGGAGTTTCTTCCCGTCCTGCGCGACATGGGCTACGGAAAGTCCACCTGGCCGGAGTTTGGGCACACGTTCTGGCGCGACCCCCATAACCAATCGATCAATTCCCTTTTGCATCATCTCATGGTTCCCTGGCCCGGCTTCCGGCCATGGCTGGAGGCCTCCGCCGAGGCGGCCAATGCCCTGACGGCTCTGGCCGCCATCCTGCTGCTTGCCGGTTTCGTGGGCAGCCTGCTTGTGGGTCGCATGAGGGAGCACGACGAGCGGCCCGCGTTCGCGCTCGCGGTGCTGACTTCCCTTCTGATTCCCTCCATTTGCTGGGATCACTACCTGGTCCAGGCCATCCTGCCGTTGATTCTGCTCTGGCCGGTCTGCCGATCGGTCTTGGCGAGGGGACTTATCGTCGCCTGCGCGGTGGCGATTTGCCTTCCCGTGGCGTTTGGAGACGGCGTCGTGGCCGGCTGGCGCATCGCCGAACCAACCCGGGGAGCCGGCCTGCTCGCGATGTCCTTCAAACTGTGGCCGGTGCTCGTGCTCTGGATCCTGGCGGCGTGCTGCTGCCTGCGGCCCGCTGACAAGCCGCTCATTTCACCGAAATAAAACGCCCCCGGGGGGAAGATGCGCTTGACCGGACCGGGGGGATAGCGTTCACCACCACTCGCCCATCTGCTCCGTCCATGAATGGAGCGGCGTTCGGCGCATTTCATGATACCGGGGGGGTGCCGGATTGGCCCTGACGCAAGCGCTCAAGAACATCGAGAAGTGGAAGGTGCAGGACTCGATCGACCTGTATAACATCCGCAATTGGGGTAAGGGCTACTTCGACATCAACGAACGCGGGAACGTCTCGGTCACCCCGGAAAAGAACGCGAGCCGCTCCATCGACCTGAAGGAGCTTGTCGATGACCTCGAGAAGCGGGGGCTGCAGTTGCCGATCCTCCTGCGCTTCGCCGATGTCCTCAAGCATCGCATCGGCGAGATCCACCAAGTCTTCCAGAACGCCATCGCCGAGTACAACTACAAGGGCGATTACTGCTGCATCTACCCGATCAAGGTAAACCAGCAGCGCCACGTGGTGGAGGAGTATACCCGCTTCAGCAAGCCCTACGGATTCGGACTCGAGGCGGGTTCGAAGCCCGAGCTGCTTGCGGTGCTGGCGCTGACCAAGGAAAACGAGACCCCGATCGTCTGCAACGGCTTCAAGGACGACGAGTTCATCGAGTTCGTGGTCCTCGCGGCGAAGATGGGGAAGAACATCACGCCGATCGTGGAGAAGTTCAGCGAGCTGAAGCTGATCGTCCGCTATGCCAAGCACCACGACACGCGGCCCAAGATCGGGATCCGCGTCAAGCTGGCGGCCAAGGGCTCGGGGCGCTGGGAGCAGTCCGCCGGCGTGCGGTCGAAGTTCGGGCTCACGCTGCCCGAGGTGCTGCGCGCGGTGGAGTACCTGAAGGAACACGACATGCTGGACTGCCTCCAGATGCTGCACTTCCACATGGGGAGCCAGATCAGCAACATCCGCAACGTCAAGTCGGCCCTGAACGAGGCGGCCCGCATCTTCGTCGAGTTGTATCGCCTCGGGGCCAACATGCGGTACATCGACGTGGGGGGCGGGTTGGGGGTGGATTACGACGGCTCGCAGACGAACTTCGAGTCGTCGATGAACTATACCCTGCAGGAATATGCCAACGACGTCGTCTTCCGCATCCAGTCGGTTTGCGACGAGGCGGGGGTGCCGCACCCGACCATCCTTTCGGAATCGGGCCGTGCGCTCATCTCGTTTCACAGCGTGCTGGTGTTCAACACGGTGGGAGTGGCGACGTTCGACGACAACCAACTCCCCGCGGAGCTTCCCACGGACGCGCCGGAACCTTTGGTTGAGTTGAAGTCCATCTTCGAGAGCCAAAACCAGAAGAACTTCATCGAGGGTTACCACGACGCCGTGCAGGCGCGCGAGGAATGCGCGAACCTCTTCAACCTCGGTTATCTCGACTTGCAGTCGCGCGCCGTCGCCGAGTCGTACTTCTGGGCCATCTGCACCAAGATCCACAAGTTGGTCAAGGAACTGCCCTACGCCCCCGATGAACTCGACGGCATCGAGGAGTTGCTCTCGGACATTTACTTCTGCAATTTCTCGGTCTTCCAGTCGATGCCGGACAGTTGGGCCATTCGCCAGCTTTTCCCGATCATGCCGATCCACCGGCTGAACGAGGAGCCGACGCGGCGCGGCGTGCTTGCCGACATCACGTGCGACAGCGACGGAAAGGTGGACCAGTTCATCGACCTGCGCGACGTCAAGAGCACCCTGGAGCTGCATCCCTTCAAGCCGGAGGAGCCCTATCTCCTCGGGGCCTTCCTGATCGGCGCGTACCAGGAAATCCTGGGCGACCTGCACAACCTGCTCGGCGACAGCAATGCCGTCCATGTGTCGCTGAACGCCGATGGCCAGATCGTCATCGACGACGTGATCAAGGGCGACACCGTCAACGAGGTCCTGAAGTACGTGCAGTATGATCCGCAGGTGCTCCTCAAGAACATGCTCCAGAGCATCGAACGGGCCGTGCGCGCGAACCTCATCACCGTGGCCGAGTCGGGTCAGTTGATGAAGTTCTACGAGGACGGGCTCGACGGATACACCTACCTCGAATGAGGCCTCACGCCCCCGGCCCGGAGAGCAGTCTTTCCGCCGCCTCGATGACCCTCGCGGGTTCGAGGCGGCGGAGGCATTTGAGGTTCTCGTCGCCGGCGAGGGGGCAGCGCCGCTTCCAACACGGAACACACTCGAACTCGTTGCTTTGGACCATGATCCCCGAATGGACCGGCCATGGCCTGTTGCGTGCGCCGTCCGATGCCCCAAACACGCTGGCGTTGGGAATACCCAGGAGCCCGGCGATGTGGCTGGGGCCGGTGTCTCCCCCGATATAGAATCGGCAATGGGAGAGCAATGAACACATCTCCCGGATGGTCGTTGGCGGCGCGGCAAGGGGATCGGTGCCCCGCCTGCGAAGGCCCTCCATCACGGCATCCCGCAGGGGTTCCTCGCGTGGCCCCCAGAGCACCAGCGGCCGAAGCCGATGGCGCCTGGCGATCCCGGCTCCCGCCTCGGCGTAGAAATCCGCGGGCCACGCGAGGAACCCCTGCGGGATGCCGT
>CAYTRP010000243.1:610-5993 GCA_964440195.1 uncultured Candidatus Sumerlaeota bacterium | reverse complement strand
TCACCCCGGGGTCGACTTTTTCTTTGGCCCCGGCTCGCGCCGTCACCCCTTGCATCGGCGGCCGTCCTGAAAGACAATTCTTCCGCCACCGGAAAGGCGCTTCTCATGCCCGACAACAGTCCCGAATCCAACGCTTTCGCCACCATCCCCGAAGCCATCGAGGAGTTGCGCGCGGGGCGCATGCTCATCGTGGTCGATGACGAGAACCGGGAGAACGAAGGCGACTTCGTGATGGCGGCGGAGTTTTGCACGCCGGAGGCGGTGAACTTCATGGCCCGTCATGGGCGTGGACTGATCTGCGTTCCGACGACGAGCGAACGGCTGGAGGAGCTGGAGCTTCAGCCGATGGTGATGCACAACACCTCGCACCTGGGAACGAACTTTACCGTGTCCGTGGACGTGGCCAACGGGGGGACGGGCATCAGCGCGGGCGACCGCTCCGCGACGGTGCGGGCGCTGGCCAATCCGTCGGCCAAGCCGAACGACCTGGCGCGGCCGGGGCATATCTTCCCGCTGGGGGCGCGCGACGGAGGCGTCCTCGTGCGCGCGGGTCACACGGAGGCCGTGGTCGATTTGTGCCGGCTGGCGCGGCTGAATCCGGTCGGGGTCCTGTGCGAGATCCTGAACGAGGACGGGTCCATGGCGCGCCTGCCCCACCTGAGGGAGATGGCCGCGCAGTTTGGGCTCAAGATCGTCGCCATCAAGGACCTCATTGCGTGGCGCACGCTCAACGAGCAACTCGTCCGCCGCGTGGTCACCGCGACGATCCCCAATGAGCATGGGGTGTGGCAGATGCACCTTTACGAGAACCTGCACAACAGCGACGAGCACATCGTCCTCGAAATGGGCGAGCCGGCCAGGCAGGACAGCGCGCTGATCCGCGTCCATAGCAAGTGCTTCACGGGGGACACGCTCCTGAGCCTGCGCTGCGACTGCGGTCCGCAGCTTCACGCGGCCATGAAGCGCATCGGCGAGGAAGGGCACGGCGTCCTGATCTACATGGACCAGGAGGGTCGCGGCATCGGCCTGCGCGCCAAGATGATGGCTTACAACCTTCAGCAGCAGGGCCTCGACACGGTCGATGCGAACATCCGCTTGGGGTACAAGGCCGACCTGCGCGAGTACGGCATCGGCGCCCAGATCCTGCGGGATCTCGGGCTCCGTCGCATCCGCATCATGACCAACAACCCGAAGAAGATCGTGGGGATTCAGGGTTTTGGGCTGGAGGTCGTGGGCCGCGTGCCGCTTGAGGTGGGCCATCACGAGCACAACGCGGCGTACCTGCAAACCAAAGCCGAGAAGATGGGTCATCTGCTCAAGATGGGTCTTCGGCCATGTGGCTGCTCGAACTCACTTGCACGTCCTGAAGCGGGGGCCGATGCCGAGCCGAAGAACCACTGACATCATTTGGCTTAAACGCCATTTCTTGAAGTTGCAACGCCGGGCTGCGCGGTCCGGATTGCCATCCTGTAGATTGCCGGAGTCTCCAAGCGTATGACAAGCAGCCAGCAAAAGAACCTCACCATCGCGATTGCCTCCTGCGTCGCGGTCTTATTGGGGTTGGCAGTCGTTTTTGGATTGTTGCGGGGCGGCGGCCCGGATGGTCGGGGAACCAGCACCAACACGGTCGTGGTGGAGCCCACGGCGACCCCTGCCGAGAGGACGTCCCGTCCCGAGGCCCGGGTCTCGACGGCTCCGGACCGGACATCCGGGCCCGTGGCGACATCCCGCGCACCCCTGACCGTGACGGTCATCGATGCCGGGTCGCGGGATCCCATCCCGGGCACCACCGTTCAACTGCGCCAGGGGATGAACATCGCCGCCACGCAGGTGACGAATGCGCAGGGCGTGACGGCTTTCGAGGGGATCGCACCGGGCGACTATGCGCTGTTCGCCCAATGGGGTCCGGGGGTCGATCATCCCGGGGGAAATGTCGGCATTGTCGCGGGGGAAACCCTGCAGCGGATCATCGAATATCCGGCGCGCACACGCTACGCCTTTCGTTTTGTAAACGAGGAAACAAAGCAGGCGGCGGCGGCCCGCGAGATCATCGTCCGCCTTCCCGACACGCGCGCGGTCCTTCCGCAGCCGGGGTTTGAGTTGAAGGCGACAACGGACGCCGCGGGCCGCCTGCGCTTCTGGGCATATCCCGACCTGCGCCCGGTATACTTCTCCATCGACGGCATCGCACAATTGACCCGCGAGGGCGAGAACCGGTGGCTCAATCCCTACGATTACCGTGCCCCCCTTGGATTCGAGGATGAAGGGGTGCTGCGCATCCGGGAGGAAGTCGTCCAGGTCACCGGACGCCTCATCAATCCCCCCGAAGTGTCGTTCGGCGAAGGGTTCGTCGCGAATGCGCTGAGCCCGCGCGCGGATTATCGGGGGCTGCCCGTGGTGGATAAGCAGTTTCGCTTCACGGCCGCTCCCGGATCGACGTACAATATCAGCCTGGTCCGACCCGGCCCCGAATGGAGTCCCTCGGAGGGAACGGAGGTTCCGGAGAACCTTCAAGCAATTCTGAACGCGGCGGTTGAGAAACGCGTCACGATCACGCCGCCCGAGGATCCGGGAACGTTCGAGTTCGACATCGAGTTCGAGGACCGGACGCAGGTGCGCGGCAGGGTGCTGAACCCCGATGGGAGTCCCGCGCCCGGCCAGTTGGTCCGCGCGCGTGGCTTCGGGGAGCAGGATTCCAGCCGGACGTTTGCCAACGTGAGAACCGGCCAGGGGACGGCGGATTTTCTGTCGGAGCCGACGGATTCTTCGGGGCGGTTTTTCCTGGAGGTTCCCCCGGCCAAGGAATACACGTTCATGATCAGCACCCTGAATCCGATTCAGGACGCCAAGCGCATGGATTCGGTCACGGTGCCGTGGGAACGGCTGTTCGCCGGCGAGGAAGTGGTCCTCCAGATCGCGCAGCCCGCCGTGATGTGGGGTTATGTCGTCGATGAGGGTGGCGCGCCGGTGGCGCGGGCGTCCGTCAGCCTGCGAGGCTCGCGCCTTCCGCCGGCCTGGGAGCGTTTTGGCGTCGCGACCGATGAAGAGGGCTTCTTCATGATGACGTTGCCCGAGAACAACGCCCTTCAGGCGGAGGGGATCGCCTTGGGCGACATCTATGCCGTGGCCCACCGCCAAGGAGTGGGGCGCGGGATGGCTCCGGCCGTGGTGAATGACCCGGAGAATCCCGTCAAGATCACGATGTTCGGGACCACCATGGTCCGGATCCGCGCGACGAACGGGGGGGAATTCGTGGAGCGGCTGAATGTGAGTTTCGTCTTTGACACCCCGGAGTTCGCGTCCGAGGTCTTTGGGGCGGGAACCCGGACCCTGCAGGGGCGTCGTGGATTGTTTCAGCTCCAGAATGTGCCGAAGGGCATCACCAAGCTGGCGGTATCCGACGAGAGCAACGCGGTCGGCCCGATCATCGAGATTCCGATTCCCGCGACGGCGCCCTTCCCGTATGAAGTCAAGATCGATTTCAAGAATGACCCCCGAGCGAGGTAAACACCCCATGGCACAAGCGATCGAAGGCGACATGGACGGCCGCGGGATGAAGTTTGGCATCGTGGCGAGCCGCTTCAATTCGCTGGTCACGAACGAACTCCTCTCGGGAGCGCTCGACATGCTTGCGCGCCATGGCGCGCGCGAGGCGGACCAGACGATCGTGCGCGTGCCGGGGGGCTGGGAAATCCCGATCGCCGCCCGTGCCCTTGCCCGCAAGGGGGGGATCGACGGTGTCATTGCCCTTGGTTGCGTGATGAAGGGCCAGACTTCGCACGACGAGCACATCGCGGCCGAGGTGAGCAAGGGACTGGCCGCGGTGAGCGCGGAATTCGACCTGCCCGTGCTCCACGGGGTGCTGACCCCCGCGACCCTGGAGCAGGCCCTCGAACGCGCGGGGATGAAGATGGGCAACAAGGGGGCCGAGGCCGCCGCCGCCGCCATCGAGATTGTCAACGTGCTGCGGGCGCTGAAGGGGGTTGGCTAGATCGGATGGGGATGGGTCCTATAAGTCTTGTAGGACCCGTCTGACCTATAAGACCCATGTGATTACCCTTCCAACGCCTGCCGGAAATCCTCCACCAGATCAGCGGTGTCCTCCAGACCGACACTCACGCGCAGTGTTGCCTCCGTGATGCCCGCCGCGATTCGCGCGTGCTCGTCCATGCTGGCATGGCTCATGGTCCATGGCTGCTCGACGAGGCTTGTGACTCCGCCCAGGCTCTCGGCCAGACGGAACACGCGGAGCCGGCGGCAGAGGGTGCTCATGTCGAGTTGATCCAGGTCGAGATCGAAGCTCAGCATTCCGCCCATCCCCTTCATCTGGCGCTTGGCCAGGGCGTGGTGGGGATGAGACGCCAATCCCGGGTAATAGACGCGGGTGACGCGGGGGTGGGCATCGAGGAATTCGGCCACGGCCTGTGCGTTGCGGCAGTGCTGGTCCATGCGGATTCCCAGCGTCTTGACGCCGCGCAGCACCAGCCACGAATCGAAGGGGTTGCCGTTGGTCCCCAGGGACTTGGTGAGGAAGGCAATGCGCTCGGCGTGCTCCTCGCCGGCGCAGATCACCGCGCCGGCGACGACGTCGCTGTGGCCGTTGATGTACTTGGTGGTGGAATGAATGACGATGTCGACCCCCAGGGCGAAGGGTTGTTGGAGGTAGGGGGACATGAAGGTGTTGTCGACATAGGTGGTGAGTCCGAACTCGCGGGCGATCTTGACCATTTCGGCAATGTCGACCAGGTTCAGCAGCGGATTGCTGGGCGTTTCGATCCAGATGGCCTTGGTGTTGGGCCGCACCGCCGCGCGCACGTTGGCGGGATCGCCCATGTTGACGTAGGAGAACTGCCATCCCATGGGCTCGAGGATTCCGGCGAACAGGCGCCAGGTGCCGCCGTAGATGTCATGGCCCGTGACGATGTGGTCGCCGGGCTTGAGCATCATGATGGCGGTGAGGACCGAGGCCATGCCTGTCGCATGGACGGAGGCCGCGACGCCCCCTTCGAGGGCGGCGAGGTTTTGTTCAAGCGCCGAGCGCGTGGGATTCCCCGTGCGGCCGTAGTCAAACGCGGGCAACTCCCCCACCTCCTCGAACATGTATGTGGAGGAGGGGTAAATGGGCGTGGTGACGGAGTTGTGGGTGGAGTCGGTATAGACGCCGTGGTGGATGGCGGTCGTCTGGAACTTCATGTGGGCCTCTTTGAAAGGGTTTTGCCGGGCCCCGGAGAGTAACTAGACGCGCGCGAGCGCCGCCAGTCCATTTTCTTCGCCGGAACCGGTATGGAAATTGGCGAACGCCAGGTTGGCGTCGTGGCGCATATTGAGGACGGGGCGAAGCACGTTGGGGAGGTTTGCATGGCGAATCAGGCAGATGAAGGGG
>CAYTRP010000243.1:0-600 GCA_964440195.1 uncultured Candidatus Sumerlaeota bacterium | reverse complement strand
CGCAGGAGTTGGAGGTCCTCCTCGATGCCCTTTTCCGACTGGTCGCCGTTCAGGAAGATGACGGAGGGTCTAATGCCGAAGAACAGGGACTTGAGCTTGGCGGAGTCCCCAACGATGGGCACGATCCGGTGGAGAGGGGGCTGGGCGCGGAAGTTGTTGAGTGCCTTGAGGTATGCCTCGCCCGGGTAATCGGACTCTCCCTTGGCGTTGCGATGGGATTCCAGAAACAGCTCAACGGTAAAGAGTTGGTCCTGACGCTTGAGGTGATTCATGACTTCGCACATCAGGCAGGTGCACGCCCCCTTGTGAGTGCCGATTTCAAGGACTGGGCCGGGCCAGCGCTGGACGGCGACGGCGAGGATGAACATTTCGCGGGGATCGATGCCCTTAACCAGGGCAGCGTATTTCCTGACCATGTCCTTCCAGCGGCGGAGTTGCCCGAGGAGGACTTCCTGGCTCGGCTCATCCATGGTGGCGGGTTCCGCGGTGGGCCAGTGGCCGAACTCGTTGAAGTCCCCCGAGCGAATACCGCCTACTGCCTCCAGGTCCTCGGCGGCATTCGCTCGGTGTATCGCTGGGAAGGCGTGGTGCAGGCCGGTG
>CAYTRP010000242.1:4860-6020 GCA_964440195.1 uncultured Candidatus Sumerlaeota bacterium | reverse complement strand
CGGATCGAGATTGTTTCCCTGATGCCACGGGGGGCCGATCATCACTTCTTTGAGCCAACTCCCGGGCAGGTTCGCGAGGCTGCCGGGGCCGATGTGTTCCTGTTCAACGGATTGGGACTCGACCCGTGGGTGGAGAAGTTCCTTGCCGGGGCGGGTTTCAGGGGCACGGCAGTGCTGGTCTCCGCCGGCGTTGAGCCGATCGCCCCCGAGGAGCATGGCCATGACCACGCCCACGACTTGGGCGTGGATCCGCACGCGTGGATGGATGTCCGCAACGCGATGCTCTACGTGGAAACGATTCGCGACTCCTTCATCGCCGTGGATCGCGCAGGCGCGGATGCCTATCGGGCGCGCGCGGAGTTGATGCTCGCCCAACTGCGCGTGCTGGACGGCTGGATCCGGCGGGAGGTTTCCCGCATTCCCTCCAAGCGGCGCGTGTTGGTCACGGACCACGACGCCTTCCAGTATTTCGCCCGCGCGTACAGCTTTCAAACCCACACGCTCCGGGGAGTGACGACCCGCGAGGAGCCCAGCGCCAGGCAGGCGGCGGAACTGATCGACTGGCTGTCGAAAAACCAGATTCGCTTCGTGTTCCTGGAATCGGGGGGGAATCCCCGCGTGCTCGACAGGATTGCGGGGCAAGGGGGTGCACGCGTGGCCGGGCGATTATTCGCGGGGAATCTGGACGACGAGGGAACCCTGGCGGACACGTACATCGGGATGATGCGCGAGAACATCCTGCTGCTCTCGCGCACGCTTGGCTCGATCGACGAAGCGGGTCCCTGAGGTCTTCCATGGGCTTTTCTCGCGGCGTCAAGACACGGGTTATCGGTGCATTGTTGTGGATGATGGCCGCCATCGCCACGGTGGCGGTGCTGGATCGCTTCGCCTCGCGGATCGCCGATTCCCGGGCAAGCCGTCCCTCCGCCGATCCGTCCGCGACGCCCACCAGCAAGTCCGCCTCGCTGACCATCGAGTCGAGTTTCGTGGTTTCCCGATGGCGCGTTTCCATGGGGACGAATGGCCTCGTGGCCGAATCGTCCGATCAAGCCCGGTGGACGGGCGTCCTGCCCCCCGCACGCGATGGGGAACGCTGGGAGGTTTTTGTGGAGGCGGAGTCCGAGGATTTGTATTCGGGCCACCGCCACGCACTGCTGCTC
>CAYTRP010000242.1:0-4850 GCA_964440195.1 uncultured Candidatus Sumerlaeota bacterium | reverse complement strand
TGCTGCTCACCGTGCGGGACGGCGGGAGAAAGGTCGAGCAGACCGCGTGGGGACAGGGTGACGTGTCGGCGTTGCTGGATGTCGATGCGTTGCTTGGCACCGCGAGCCGCTGACGGCGGGCCTCAACCGACGTCGTCCCCGGGGCCGCCCTCGAACCGCGTCCTGCCCTCGGTCAGCTTGATGATGGCGGGGAGGATCAGGATGGATGCGAGGAGCGCGTAGGTGACGCCTATGATGGCGAAAATGCCAAGCTCGCGGATTCCCCTGAAATTGGCGAGGGCAAGGGATCCGAAGGCGAAGAGCGTGGTCATGGAAGTAATCATGATGGCGCGCCCCGTTCGGGTGACGGCAAGCCGGAGGTCGCGCCGTTCCTCCTCGTAGTAGCGGTGAAGCAGGTGGACGGCGGAATCCACCCCGATGCCGATCACCATCGGGATGCAGATGATGTTGAGGTAGTGAAGCTGCATGTCGAAGAGGTAAACGGTTCCCATCATGCAAAGCACCGCGAGCAGGACGGGGAGGATGGCGAGGAAGGCGCGCCAGGTGTTCTCGAAGTGAAGGACGAGGTACACGATGATCAGCGCCGTGATGAGGAGCGTGCTGCGGGCGAGGTCCTGCACCAGCGTGCGGCGCAGTTCCTCCTGGATGACCGGCACTCCGGTCACCTCGACCGGGCCGAACATTCCCGACGACAACTGGTCGCGGAACGGCTGGGGGATGTTGCTCTGCCATTCCGCCGTGGGCGGCGGATAGATGAGGGTGACGATGCGCCAGCGGTTGTCGTCGGTCTTGAACATGTAGCGCTGCGTCAAGTCCCGCAGGGCGCTGTTCCTCTCAAGGTCGAGTTCGTTGAGAGTGACGGGCATGTGGTCGCGCGCGAGGGCGCCGCGTGCAGCGCTCTGGAACTCGGACAGCCGCAGGAAAAACCTGTCGAAAACCTGCGGGGAGATGCCCCTTTCGGCGGCTAGTTGGTCAACCCTTTGGCGCGTGCCGGCCAAGTTCTGGGCGGACATCCAGTCGAGCTGGCGGCGCTGCGTGCGCTCGGACGGGAAGAAGTACCGCAGCGAGTCCTTGGCGATGATGGGATAGACCTGCTCCGCAAAGAGGATGTTGCGGAAGAGCCGGTCATTCTCCTCGAGGGCCGCCTGTTCGGTCGCGCCGGTGACGATCGCCAGCACCTGGTTGCCGGGGACGCTGAAGTGCGAGCCGATTCGCTCACGCAGGGCGACATAGTCGTCGCTGGGCTGCTTGAGGCTGTCGAGGTCATCGTTAAATTGAATGAAGCGCGCATGATAGCCCATGTAGGCGCAAATCAACAGGCCGGCCAAAACAGTGGCCCGGGGATAGGCGGTGGCGAGGAAGTAGAATCGCCTGAGGCCCAGGCTCGACATGGGGCGCTGGGTGAAGACGCCGACCGGGCCGCTGCCGAAGTGGATCAGGATCGGGGGGAGCAGGAGGATCATGGCGAACATGCAGCACAGGACCCCCATGCCGACGACCATGCCCAGTTCGCGGAAGCCCTGGAATTGAGTGGTCATCATCCCGAAGAAGCCAATGGCCGTGGTCAGCGCGCCCGCGATGATGGCCGGGCCGGTCTCCGCGAGCGCCGTCCTCACGGAGGCGGTGTTCTCGCGCCCCTGCCGGACTTCCTCGAGGTAACGGTTGTAGACGTGGACGGAAAAGTCGATTCCCTGACCAATGAGGATGGCGGAGAAGATCATCGTGACCTGGGTGATGCGGCCGATGAGCACCCCCATGAGCCCGAGTGTCCAGATCATTCCCACGGCCAGCGGAATGCCGACGAACAGGAGGGCTTCGGGGCGCCGGAAGGCGAAGAAGAACAGGGCGAGGACGGCGATGAGCGAGGCGATGGAGGTGCGGAAGAAGTCCTGGCGAATGACTCCTTGATCGGCAATGGTCTCATAATGAGAGCCGAAGAAGTGAATGTCGATCTTGGGGCCGGGCACGGAGGACTCGGGATCCCACCGGGGGTCGCGGAGGTAGATGCCGCGGCGCGTTCCTTCGAGGAAGGCCTGGAAGTAGCGGGCGAACTCGAGATCCGAGGCGGGCCTCACGGGCCGCACAAGGACGAGCAGCATCTGGCCGTCCTCGCTGATGAAGTAGTTGTCGCGGATGTTCACCTTGAGGGGTCCGCCCATGAGGCGAAGCCGCTCGAGCAGGACGGAGGAAATGTCGAGGGGATCATCCGAGTTCCGGAGGCGCTCGCCCTGCGACAGGTCCCGGATCCGTTGCTCCAGCGCGTCCATTGCCTGCGCGAGTCCCTGGGGGGAGAGACGCTGTTCGAGCCTGATGCGATCCTCGTCGGTCAGGAGCGCGACGGCACGGGCATCACCCTCGGGGGTGCCGACCTCCAAGGTGGCGCCCGAGACGCGATAGGCGACACGCCGGATGAATCGTCGATCATCGAGGGCAATCGCCACCTCGGCGGCCGCTTCCTTGAGCGCCGCCTCCTGGCCGGCTTCATGGGCCTCCAGGACGACGACCATGAAGTCGAAGGATCCGATATCGGCGCGTGCCAATCGGGTGATCCGGGCGACCTCGCTCCCCTCGGGGAGCAATTGGGAGATGTCCATCTCGATGGTCAGACGCTGGATGCTGAACAACGAGATCACCGTCAGCACGGCCGCCAAGGCGAGGCACCAGTTGGGAAAACGGGTGACGAAGGCGGCCAAATGCCGTATGGAAAAGCGAAACATGTGACGGGGGGGCGGTCCGGCGGGCCATTGCGACCCGCCGGACGCCCCCCCCCCGGGATGATCCGAAGGGATGCCGGACGCCCCCGCCGCCGGTTCGTTTTCAGGATTCGGGTTCGGGGGCATCATCAGGACCTTCCCAGCGCAACTGCCGGAGGGGGTAGGTGGATCGCACTCCACGCGGCCGCGTGTCGAAGACAAGGTCCTCGCGCAAGTTCACCGGGTCCAGCCGATATGATGTCAGTCGCAGGCGAAGTGTGACTCCCTCGCGGGGGAGGATGACGCGCAGGTCCATTGGCAGGATTCGCGGGGCTTCGATGAGTTCGTACTTGTCATACTCGACACGGATGAGGGCCTCGCGGCGACCGTCGAGGAGTTCCATCGTCCTGACGAGCCCCGAATGGCGGTCAATGGTCCACCGCCTCGTTTCCCCGAGCCTGACGTCGCTGAATTGGATGTCGCCGCGGCGCGCGCGCCAATCTTCGAATTCCCCGGAGGCGAGCAGGCTCTTGACTTCCCGGGATACGAGGAGGGTTCCCATCAACTCGGACAGCCCGATGGACCCCAGCAGTCCCAAGTGCTCCCTCAGCTCGTCGGTGGTGCCGACATACAATTCGCCCTCGCGATTGAGGAAGAACCATGACTCTTCCGGCTTGGAGAGCATCGTGAACAGAGTACCGGGGCCAACGCGTGAACCGCGCAGCAAGATGCTGTCGGGCGTGCGGTACAACAGGTTGGCATCGAACCACTGACGACGCTTCCGGCCTTCTTCGGAGACGGTGACGCGGCCCTGGGCCTGGAGGGTGCGCGGGTTGCTGGTGCGCCGTTCGAGGAGGGAGAGGAGTTCAGCGGGCGTCCCCTTGACGAGCAAGGGGTCCGGATTGCGCAGGGGGCTGAAGTCCGCCGGGCGTGGACGGGAACTTCCGCAGGCGGAGAGCCCCAGGAGGAAGAATCCGAGCAGGACCATGGCCATGGAGTGACGGAGGAGGGAGGGTCTGCCGGGGCGGATGCTCATCTCCTCGCAATCCGTGTCCGCTCGCGCTCTTCGAGGGCATCGTACGTGGCGTTGTTGGCGATGCTGAGCGTGCCCTCGGCATCGCAGCGGATGTCGTCGGCGGTGGAGGGGCGGCCATCAAAGCCCATGGAGGCGATCACCTGCTGGCCGCGAGCGTAGTCCAACGGCCTTCCCCATCCATCGAGGGGAACGCCGCGTGGCGAGGTGTCGTAGATTTGAACAGCCGCTCCCGAACGGGCCAGTTCGACGATGGAGTCGGCCTGGCGCCCCTTCTCGACGGAGAAGGTGAACATGGCGCGGCCCAGTTCCTCGACAATCTCCCGGGTGGCCAGATACGCCAGATAGTCGCTGTCCGGCGGAGGCGCGGTGGGGGCCTCGCTGCGCGCCTCGGCGGAGAGGCGATTGACCAGGAATCCGAGCCCCGTCATGGCTTCGCCCCTCCCCGCCTGGCCCGCAGGACCGGTCGTGGGCTTCGCCGAAAACAACAGGGCGAGAACAATCGCCACCAATGCAATCAGGACGCCCGCGCCCATGGCGAAGTACCGCCAGATGGGGACGACCGACTCCTCGGCGGACCCGGCGGCAAGGACCCGGCCGATGATGCTCCTGTCCCCTCGACGCGCCGGAGTTCCGGGGGAAAGCGGCATCCCCCCGGGGCCAACGCGCATGGTGGGCATGTCGCCCATTCCGGTGACGATGGAACCGCGTTCCTTGGCAATGTACTGGAGCTTGATCTTTCCAAGGTCCGCGACCAGACCGGAATAATCGGGATAGCGGGCGGATGGCTCCTTGGCCATGCAGCGGCGCAGCACGTCGTCGAACTCGATGGGGACCTCCGGGTTGATCTTGCGGGCGGGGACGAGGGGGGCAGTGACATGTTTCATCATGATCTGGGTGGGGTTCGGCCCATCGAAGGGGGGCTTGCCCACGACCAGATGATAGAACGTCGCCCCGAGGGAATACATGTCGGCGCGGTAATCGACTTCGCGGCCCTGCGATTGTTCGGGCGCCATGTAGCGGGGCGTCCCCATGACCATCCCCGCGACGGTGCGGTAGCTGTCCTCCAGAAATACCTTCGCGAGGCCAAAGTCCACGATCTTCACGGTGCCGTCGGCATCGAG
>CAYTRP010000241.1:0-6024 GCA_964440195.1 uncultured Candidatus Sumerlaeota bacterium | reverse complement strand
AACAGCCGCGCGTTCTTCACGAGTTCCACCAGCCACGACGGCGAGGGAGGGTTTGCAAAGCAGGAAAAGAAAAGCAAAACCTGTCAACCGGAAGCCAGGACGGGACAGGAAGTGGCAGGTACATGGCGCCCCACGCGACCGGCCGCGCCGCAATGACTACCTGGCGAGTGCTCCCTGGATTGGGCGTCCATCGACGGTGGCATCGGGCGTCACGCCGACGACTTTCAGGATGGTCGGCACGATGTCGACATTCTCGGAGCGCTCGACAACCACACCCTTGCGGATGCCGGGGCCGTGGAAGAAGAGCACGGGGTTGGCCTCGGTGAAGCGCCCGTGTTGGCCGCCGACGCCGCCGGCACCCTCGATGGTGTAGCCCGGGAGCGGATGAACGATCAGGTCGCCACTGAGTTGCGGGTGGCAGTTGAGTTCGCGCAGGCGGTCGCGATCCAGCACCTCGACGCCCTCGATGGCGGACAGCGCCGCCATGACCCGCTGCTCCTGCCCGGGCGCGAGCGCCTTGCGGAAGTACACGAGGCGTACTCCCCCCTTGAGGACGACGATCTCGGTGTCCTCGGCCAATTCCTGCTGCGAGGTGGCGACCTTGAAGCCGGCCTCGCGAAGCGCCACCGCCGGCTCCATGGACGCATTTTTCGACTCGATGGCCGTCATGCCGTGATCCGCGGTCATGACGATCAGCGTTCTCTCCAACAGGCCCTTCCGCTCGAGCGTGGCGACGATGCGGCCGATGGCCTCGTCGACCGCAAGGACCGCCGCCTTGGTCTCCTCGCTTTGGGGGCCGTGGCGATGGCCGATGCTGTCGGTGAATCCGAAGTTGATGGCGATGAAGTTCGCGCGTCCCTCGTTGATGAGTTCGATGGCCTTGTCCGCGACATTGGCGCCAGCAGCGACGTCATAGCCGTAGGTCTCGACCTGAAAGTACAGGTCCTCGGGAATGCCGCGATTCTGCATGACGAAGTGGGAGATCGCCGCGGGCGTCCATCCGGCATCGGCCAGCATGCCCGCGATGGTCCGAATGCCCTCGGCGCGCGGCCCGCCCTGGATGATGTCCAATTCGGCGACGTACTGGTTGTTGTTCGCCACACCCGTCGTGCGCGGATAGGCACCCGTCGCCAACGACGTCATGTTGGGGGTCGTGTTGGCCGGGAAAACCGAACGCGCCCCCTGTACCCGCGCGCCCCCGGCAATCAGCCGTTCCATCGCGGGCGGGTGATACCAATCCACATAGTCCGTGCGGAAACCGTCCGCCGTGAGGAAGAGGATGAGTTCGACGTCCGCTCCGGAACCCTTGCCCCGCGACACATCACTCCCTCGGGCCGCGCAACCCGCCAACGACGCCAGCACCATCACGAGCGCGCCCACAAGACACCACAAACGATTGTTCATCGCGGCTCCTCAGCCATCCTTAATGGGGAACTTCCACTATCGAAGGCTCCCCTTCGATGCGGGGGGGAAGGGGGAGCACGACCACCTCATTCGCCCCAGCCCGGCGGGGTCAAGACGCAACGAGCCAGTGGGTTCATGCCCGTTGATTCTCCCTTGCGGATCCCGCGCCGGCTCCTAGGGTCGCGAGAGAGCACCCAATGCCGCCGATGTGCGAACCGCGGATCCAGGCAACCGCATCCATTCCATTCATTCCTCGAAACCCACCATGCGCCAACTCCTGATCTCCCTGCTGCTGCTCGCCTTTCCCGTATCGCTCGCCCAGTCCCAAACGATCGGAGAACCCATGTCCGTCATGGACCTGCATTCGGACATCCTTCTGCGCGCCATCGATCACGGCATCGACATCGGCGCGGCACCGGAATGGACGCAGGTGAACTTGCAGACCATGGAGACCGGCAACGTCGGGGACCAGGTCTTTGCCGTGTGGGTCAACTCGCGTGGCGTCGAGGGCATGGCGGCCGCGCGGCGTGCCCTGCAGATGATCGACATCTTCGAGCAGCAAGCCGCCCGCTATCCCGACCGGATGGCGCTGGCCACGACGATGGCCGAGTCCGATCGGATCCGGGAGAGCGGCCGCATCGCCGTCTGGCTCTGGATCGAGGGCGGCGCACCCATCGCGGACGACCTCGCGATGCTGCGGACGTTTCATCGCCTTGGGGTCCGCGGAATGACCCTCGCGTGGACGAACAACCTCTTGTGGGCGGGGTCCTCCTCGGACAAGGACAACAATCAGTTGGGCCTCAACGAATTCGGCCGCGAGGTCGTTCGCGAGATGAACCGCATTGGCATGATCGTCGACATCAGCCACGTGTCGGAGCGCACGTTCTTCGACGCGCTTGAGGTCACCACGAAGCCCGTCGTCGCATCCCATTCCGGCTGCCGCGCGCTGTGCGAGAACGACCGCAACCTGACCGATGACCAGCTTCGTGCCCTGGCGGCCAATGGCGGTGTCGTCGGCATCGCGGCGTTCAGCACCTTCCTGAAGGACGCGTGGAACACCCACGTCGACGCCGTCGAGCAGTCCCTCGCCCCGCAACTGGAAGCCCTTCTCGCCCAGTACGAAGGCGACGCCCGCAACATGGAGTACCGCGACGCGCGACGCAAACTCATCCAGGCCGCCATGCCCCCCGAGGCACAGGTCACCATCGAGGATTACGTCAACCATATCGAGCACGCCATCCGCGTCGCGGGCCCTCGGCACGTCGCCCTCGGCTCGGATTTCGACGGCATTTCCGCCTTCCCCATCGGCCTCGAAAGGGCGTCGGACTGGCCGAAGGTCGCCGACGCCATGCGCGCGCGCGGCATTGATGAAGAGACGATCAAGGGTGTGCTCGGGGAGAATGCAAGGCGGGTGTTCCGGGAGGTGTTGGACAAATAGTGAGTGCATCTTGGGAGTGCCGGATTCCCGCCCGGCAAGTCGTCTGGGGCGACCGAATAGCGAACTGCTGAAGCGTGAGAGGGACACCACAAACTCAAGTGTCGTTTTCGCTCGACAGCGCGGACCACATTTCTGCATTGTCCGTGATGATCCTCGCTCGGCGAACTACGATGCCGGCTGTCATCATCCGCTTCATCAAGACGTCACTGCTCATGGGAGTCCCATTCGGATTCTTCATGGCGATACCTGTGTTCGGACTGGCCTATCTGGTGGTGGGCTGGGAAACTTCCATCATGCTGGGCCTTGCGACTTGGATTGGCGCCGGAGTCCTCTTCGGCTGCTCCATGGCCGCATGCAGCGAGATTTTCATCGTGGCGATGCAACCGGCAGCCCCAAAGTTCGAAGGGCATACGATCGCATTCCAAAAGGGTGCGAATCACTTTGCGGGGTACGAGGGAAGAGGCGGATGGCTGACAATGACAGAAACCCATCTGGCGTTCCGGTCGCACGGAATAAACTTTCAGAATCACCCCATCGATATTCAGCTGGAAGACATCGACCGAGTTGTTCCTTTGCGTCTCCTCCTCCTGTTTCCAACCGGACTGCGTGTCCTCTTGAAGGATGGCACAAACCACCTCTTTGCCGTCCAGAATCGAGGGGAGTGGGCAAAGAAAATCGAGGAGCAGATTGCCCAATCAAAGCGATTGAGACTTTAGACCAATTTTCTAAATAGTGTATCCAGCATGGCGATACTCACTCGCGGCCACACCCACCTTCTCCCGGAACTGCTTGCTGAAGAAATACACGTCGCCATACCCAAGGTACTCGGCAATCTGGGTGATCGACGCGCTCGACCCGCGCAGCAGGCTCTTCGCCGCGTCCATCCGCGCGCGGATCAGGAACCCGCTCGGGGTCTCCCCCGCAAAGCGACGGAACAGGCGGCCGAAGTGATCGGGGCTGTAGTGCAGCGCCCGCGCCATGCGCGACGCCGTCCACCCCCGCGCCGAATCCGTGCGGATTTGGGCGCACAAATGCCGGATCGCCTCGTACTGCTCGCGATCCTCTCCCGCGATGGCGGCGGCGCGATCCATCGCCTGCAGCTCCGCCAGCAGTGCCAGCAGCCATGTGTCCGCCTGCGGATTCAATCCCGCGCCCTCAAGCGACGGCGTGATGAGACGCTGTTGCAGCGCGAGTAGAAACGGCAGGTCACTCGCCACTCGATGCAACGGCGGCAACTGCTCCTCATCGAGCGAGGACAAGTCGATCGGCGCACCGTCCCGGCGCACGATCCGAAACGCATTCCAATACACCAGCAGCGGATGCTTCTCGTCCTGCTCCACGCCCACGGCCTCCCACAGGCGCAGCACGAAGCAATCTCCGCCCCCCAAGGCAAACGTCTCGCCCCCCGCGCGCAGCGTCCCGCGCCCGCGCGCCACGGTCCAGACCATCAGCGCATCCTCGATCTCGCCCGGGTGACGCCAGGACCAGCCGGGCCAGCAATCCGTGACGTGGGCCATCGTCACCTCGAACCGGGCCGAGGCCGGAATCGCGGAAAAGTACAAAAGATTCGCGCCTCGCTCCATTGCCATTTGCCCACCTTCAGGCGTACGGTCTTCCCACTTCCCTCGGAAAGGTCACCCCGCGCCATGACCGCCCTCGCCTACACCCAACTCGCCCTGCCCACGACGGACGACCTCTTGTTTGGGGTTTGTCCCCATCCCGTGACGACACGCAAGGGGATGGCGATTGGCGGGGGCGTTGTCTATCCCGAATTGAACTTCACGCTGCCGACGATGACGGTGGAGCCCGCGAACTATCCGCGTATCCGGGGGATCTATCGGGATATTATAAAGGGGAGCCTCGAACGCGCCGTCCAACTTTCTCCCCCCGGCGTCCAGATCGAATTCGAAACCGTCCCCTCCATGACCGAGGACCCGGCCTTCGCGTCGGAGCTTGTGGCGATCCTCCTGGAGGAGATGGAAAGCGCCCACGCCGCCCACGGCCTCAAGTCCGTCCTGCGCATGACCCCCAACGACAACCGCGAGATGGAGCGCCCGCCGCGCATGCGCGACGGCAAGAACTGGGACGACATGATCCGTCTGTTCGAGTTGAGCGCGGCACAGGGAGCCGAACTCCTCTCCATCGAATCCACGGGGGGAAAGGAACTCCACGACGAAGCCCTCATGACCGGCAACATCGCGCAATCGATCTTTGCGCTTTGCGTCCTCGGCGTGCGCGACATGCGCCACCTGTGGAGCAAGATCGTGGACATCGCCGCGCGCCACAACGTCGTCGCCGCCGGCGACACCGCGTGCGCGTTCGGCAACACGGCGATGGCCCTTGCCGAGCAGCAGATGATCCCGCGCGTCTTCGCGGCGGTGGTGCGACCCGTTTCGGCGGTGCGGTCCTTGGTTGCCTATGAGGTGGGCGCCAAGGGTCCCGGGAAGGATTGCGGCTACGAGAACCCCATCCTCAAGGCCATCACCGGATTTCCCATGGCGATGGAGGGCAAGTCCGCCTCGTGCGCGCACCACAGCGCGATGGGCAACGTCGCCTCGGCCATGTGCGATCTGTGGAGCAACGAGTCCGTGCAACACGTGCGCCTGCTCTCCAACTACGCGCCGGTGTGCTCGCTGGAGTCGCTGATCTACGACTGCCGCCTGATGAACCAGGCCCTGCGCCATGGCCACGACGCCGCGCGGCAACTGCGCGACTGGCTCAGCGAATCCGACGCCGCCCTCGACCCGCAGGCATTCGTCCTCACACCCGAGGCCACCATCGCGTTTGCACGAACCATCGTCGCCGCGCCGGACCATTACACCGCCGGGCGAAACGTGGCGCGGCAGGCCGTCGAGATGATGCGCGCGGCGCACAAGAGCAACGACCTGGCGATTCGCCCCAATGAACTGCGGTACCTGGACATGATGGAATCGCAACTTGACGAGTTGCCGGACAGCGAGGACGCCTTCATCGCCGGGATGATGGACCAGGTGGACACGACGTGCTTCCGGCTGGCGGATTACGACCTTGACGATTGAGGTGGGGAACCGGGGGCGGCGTTCCAATTCCGGTAGGTTGCCGGCAACGGTCATGCCAGCGGCTCCGGCCCGGCATTCTTCCCGCATCGCCTTGAGCCCCACCCAACCCGCCCCGGCAAGATGAAATCGCCCTCGGTTTCCATT
>CAYTRP010000240.1:2573-6049 GCA_964440195.1 uncultured Candidatus Sumerlaeota bacterium | reverse complement strand
CGCCGCCGTGCCGGGGATGGAACTCGTTGCCAGTGGCGGAGTTTCGAGCGTGGAGGACTTGATCCTGTTGGCGGACTCGGGCATTCCTTCGCTGGCCGGGGCGATCACGGGACGGGCTATTTACGAGGGGCGGCTCGACTTGGCATCCGCCGTGCAAACCCTTTCATCACGGATGGCTTGAAGCAGTTGGCCATTCGCCCGGCAATCACGAATCTCACAAAAAAGGAACCCATCATGGCCCAGGGCGTTCTCGAACTCAGCACTCAATCCTTCCAATCCGAAGTTCTTCAGTCCAGCGAGCCGGTGCTCGTGGACTTTTGGGCGACGTGGTGCGGCCCGTGCCTGCGCCTTGGCCCCATCGTCGAGGAGTTGGCGAAGGACAATGCAGGCAAGTTGAAGATCGCGAAGCTCGACATCGACCAGGCCGCCGACCTCGCCGCCGAGTGGGGCGTCTCCAGCATCCCGACGCTGATCCTCTTCAAGAATGGGCAGGAGCAGGACCGCATTCTCGGCGCGGTACCCAAGTCGCAGCTTCAGGCAATGGTCAACAAGCACTTGAACGGCTGAGCGCGCGTTTCGTTGACGGCGCGGCTTTCATTGGCCGCGCCGTCATTCCTTGGAACCGACCCTTATGAACTGTCCCTTTTGCGGCGCCGACGACACGCGCGTCATCAATTCGCGGGTCGCCGCGACGGGGGATTCCGTGCGCCGCCGCCGCGAGTGCCAGGCATGCCACCGGCGCTTCACGACGTTCGAGTACGTCGAGCAGTTTGAACTGGTCGTGACCAAGCGCAACGGCCAGCGCGAGCCGTTCTCGCTGCAAAAGCTGACCTCCGGCTTGCAGAAGTCCTGCGAGAAGCGGCCTGTTTCCGCGCAGACCATTGACCGCATGGTGCGCAACATCGAGCGCACCCTCATGACGGAAGCCGACCAGGAGGTCGCCTCGGAGGAAATCGGCCGGCTTGTCCTCAAGGAACTCAAGGATGTCGACCATGTAGCCTACCTGCGGTTCGCGTCGGTTTACAAGCAGTTCCACGACCTTCAGGATTTCAACGCCGAGATCCGCAGCCTGTTGAAGACGGATCTGGCTTGAATCAATCGGACGGATTGGTCGGCTCCGACGAATCCGTCCGATGTTTTTTGACGGTCGTTTTGGCCCTGCGGCTCAATACACCTGAAACCGATCCACCTGCGGTTCCACCGGGACCGAGACGGGGCTGATCGTCAGGTTGTCCACCCATGTCCCTTCCGAAGCGACGGGGTTGTCCGCGTGGTTTTCGCGGAAGCCGATCTGGACGGCGCCGCGGATCGGTCCCCCCGCGGGAATCGGGCCTGAGTAGACGGTTGAGTCATTCACCCTCGCCACCAGTTGTTCCCCCGGCTCCCCATTGGGGTCCACGAGCAACTCGAAGCTGGTCCATTCGCCTGCTGCCGCCCCCGTGGAAGGGCGTGTTGCCGAACCCAGAAAGACGACCGGTTGGGGGGCGATGCCGTTGTTCGTGGCCATCACGAATTCGAATGTGGCGGGATGGTCAGCCCTGCCGTTGTTGAGTCCCGCCCCGGGACGGTTTTGATAAATCAACCAATACCCGTTCTCATGACCGCTCGATGAGGGGGTGTTCGTGAAAAACGTGGTTCCCTGGCTTCCGCAGAAACCGACCGCTATGCTCTGGACCGGTGTGAGGGTGCTGGACGCGGGGAGAAAGAGATCCCCCTTCACCCGATAGCCGTTGCCGCCGCCACCCAGGTCGCGATCGCCGATGAAGGAGATCACGCCCCCACCGGCCGTATCCACTGCCCGATGCGCGAGACCGCCTCCCGGGCTTGCGGGCAGACCGGCCGCAACGGGATCAAACACCCGAAACGATTGGTACGTCTGGATGGCACCGGGCGGGACGGTCTCGAATTCAAACTCCACGGGCAAGGAAGCCTCTGGTATCGATGGCCCGTTGGGGGTGCCCGGCGTCGGGACCATGAGTGCAAAATCATTCCCGTTTATCCAGGTGTTCGCGCCATCGGGATGCCGGGCAAAGGACTGCTGCTCGGCCACGACCCCCGTCGTGCCAGTGTTGGCCTCGCCAAGCCATGGGAAACCCATCACGGTCACCTGCGGAAGGCGTTGTCCGTCCAGCCGGGCGGTGCCGCCGAAGGCCCGATAAGTCACGGCGTCGTGGATATAGCCGGTCTGGGTATCGAGCAGTTGCATGCCCGCGGGAGTGACCACGTTCAGGAATCCATTCGCGACCGTTGTCGAGCGGAACGGAATCAGCGAGGTCCCGATCAGATGGTAACCGTGTCCATTTCCGGAATCGCTGATCGTCCCGTTGATCAGCACCGTCGAAGTCAGGGCGCCCGTCGCGCCGGAGGCGACGCGCAACTCGATCCCGGCCGGGATGGGACCCGCCGGCCCGTAAATCTCGACGAATTGCCGCGTCGTGTCGTGATAGCGGAACTCGTTGATCACATACTGCTTCCCCTCCCTCGGCCCGGGGGAGAATCGAAGCTCATCGAGCAGGATGCTGCCCGAGCCGGCGGTGCCATTGCCCTCCAGAAGGAAGCCGACGATGGCAAGATCGCGAGCGGGGATGATGTCGAGGTTCGTGGCGGGGCTTCCATCAATGTCCGCGAGGAGGGCGCTCCCGAGAACCCCATTCCCATCGCGGTACTGCTGATGATTCGTGTTGTAGGCCGTGACGTTGCCGGGAGCCGTCGAGGAAAGGTCCCATTCGAGCGTGCGCCACTCATTGCCCGAGAGCGGAAACTGCGGACTCATCTCGAGTTCTCCGCTTGAATCCATGGCGACGAAGCGGATCGTTCGATTGGCGTATGTTGCCGTGGGCTTCATGTCCACCCGGACGGTGGAGTTGGCCGGGAAGCTGCCGACCGTGGCAAACAGGTCCGCGACGTTGGTGTAGACGTGATCGCCAAGAATCTCCCAGCGGTGAAACAGGCGGGAGTTGGCGGCGCCCGTAAAGTTGAAGCCCAACCGAAGGCAATAATTGCTCTTTTTGGGAAAGTCGCCCACCATGGGGACGGGCTCGATGCTTCGCACGGTGAGGGAACTCTGAACCCCCACATTGTCGAGCGAATCCGTCGGGTTGCGCCACCGGTCCCAACGATTGCGGTTGTCCGCGGTGATCGAGGCGGAGTCGTACTCCCACTTCTCAAGAATGAACTCGCGGGTTCCGGGTGGGGAAAAAATCTCCTGCAAGTCCTGGTAGATCATGGGATAGGTGCGTATCTTCGACACGCCCGCGGCACCAGTTTCGAGATCCGTCGAGGCGTATCCGCCAAGGAAGTTGGGTCCCATCCACGCCAGAGACCAGAACCCCACGCCGCGCAGGCGCTGGCCGGTGAACTGGCTTCCGTACCAATTGCGCGCCCCCCGTGACTTCAAGGCGATGGTCAACTCATCGTCGTAGTGATAGCTGTAGTACGACCCGCCGCCGACCGGAACGGCATACCAGACGGATTCC
>CAYTRP010000240.1:837-2563 GCA_964440195.1 uncultured Candidatus Sumerlaeota bacterium | reverse complement strand
GCCGGGGAACCCCGAGGCTCGTTGCAAAACGGCCCTGCGTAAAGCCGATGGAACCAAGATTCGCGACCTTCGCCACGCCATAGTCCGGAGAATTGGTCTGCATGCCGTAGCCATACGAAGCCAGGGTCAGCACCATCTTGCCGGGCGGCACGCCGTTGGCCAGGAAGAGATCCGTGTTCTCGCGAAAGCCGACCGACGCGCCGTCGCGCGTCACGGGAGCAATGGCCGACGACACATTGCTCCAACTCCCCGAAAAGGGGTAGCAGCTAATGTTGACATAGTCCAGCGCCGCCATCATCCGGGGAAGATCCGGATAACTCGCGAGATAGTATGTTGGCCCGACGTACTTCGACAGTTCCTTGTTTGGCATCGCCGCGCGCAGCTCGACACAAAAGTCAACGATCGCACCCCCCACGCCTGCTCCGTAGGGTACGGGCTCAAAGTCCATGTTGATGCCGTGGCAGTTCGGGTCGTTGCCGACCAGTGCCACGAGGCTGTTGACCAACGCGGCGCGCCGTACGGGATCGAGCATCACCGTGCCGAGGGTGGTTGAGTTGAAGTCCTGGTTTCGCAGCGTCAGCAGGATCTTGGTGCCATTGCGCTGCGCTTTGCCGCCGGGCTGGAAGAGGCTGGATCGACCCGTCCAACTCGACGGATTGACAAGGATGCCATTTGCGTTGAAGTCCGTGAACGGCATCGCCAGATGCGTCATCGAGTGGTAATGGTATCCCCACGCGGGCGTGGCGCTTTGCACGTAGCCCAGCGTAATGAACTGCGGGTCGATCGCGTTGGTCGGCTGCTGGGCGCGGACCTGGACTGCAACCAACAACATGAGGGCGACGGCCCAATTTCCCGCCGTGCCTCCGAAAAGGGTCTTTGTCATCCAACACACTCCGATTGATGGGTTCTAGGGGATTGCCACGGCGCGGCGAGTTGACGACTCCACCTCAAAGTCCAGAACCCGGAACCAACCCTTCGTGCGACCCCTCACGCGGCCATGCAGGGTGTAGTTGCCCGGCTCAAGTTCCGGCGCGATCAGGCGATTGCCAGGCACATCGAGCGCCAGCTTCACCGAACCGATGGAGTAGGTGTTGCGCTCGCCGGGAATTCGGAAGGCCTGGCGCGGCTGGCCGGGGCTGTCGAGGAGGAACTCGACATTGCCGGAGTTCAGGGAGACCGCGAATTCAAGGGATTGGCGTTGGCCCGTGACGATGCGCGGACGACCCTGAATCCACGTGCCCGCATCCACCCCGAACAACTGAACGACGTAATCGGCGAGGTATCCCTCCCGCCAGACCGAGGCAACCCCGATCCCCACGTGGGTGGGATCGGCATGGAGGATGTTCGTCCGGTGGCCCGGAGACTCCATCAGGGCTTCGTGGGCCCGCGCGGCACGCACCCAGACGGGATCCGGATGGCTGGAATGGGCATAGGAGAGGTTCTCGCGCACGCCAAAAACGATCGACGAGGGCGAGTGGATCTCCACGCGCTGGTGGGGCTGTGTTCCATCGGGGGAAATGTGGTCAAAGAAACGCCGCGCCGCCATCTCCTCGGCGTAGGCTTGTGCGACCCTGTCCAGCCCCTCCGATCGCTGCAACCGCGTCAGTCCATGGGGACCGCGGGCCTCGTGCAGCGCGCGCTCAAACGCGGAAATGTAGGCCAGCCGGTTCTCGGGGGATTGCGTGGCTTCCTGGCGCGTCCCGGCCACCATTGCATAGGTTACGGG
>CAYTRP010000240.1:0-827 GCA_964440195.1 uncultured Candidatus Sumerlaeota bacterium | reverse complement strand
CCCGTGCCACGAGAATGGCTCCCAACGTCGCCAGCACAATCAGCGACGGCAGAACCAGATAGGCGATTCGGATGAGCAGGTCACGGTTTCTCATGTTGGCACTCGGAGCATGGGGCCGAATCCCCATGCCCGACAACCAGAAATCCGATCCCCGGACTCCCTATTGCGTTTTTTGGTCTCAGGGGCACGGAGGCCGCAACTCGCCGCTCACCAAGGCGAGGCGCCCCCGCGACGTTTCGAGGAGGAGTTGGCCGTCCGGGTCGATTCCCACCAAAGATCCCTCGACCATCGCCAGGGACCCCGGATTCTGCAAGGAGACAACCTCATCCCGCCAGGCCAGGTGCGAATTCACTCGCGGCACGAACGGGTGGAGGCCTTCGACGTCGAACCGCGTCAGGACGTTCGTCAACTCACCGAGGATGGCATCCCGCAGCGCCGGCAGGCTGACCGGCTTGCCGACTGCTTCCACGAGTGAAACGGCCGGGGTTCGTAGGCCCGGGCCAAGATCCTGCGTCTTCAGATTCGCGTTCACCCCGATACCCAGAAAGACCACCGGCGGGTGGATGCCCGTATCGGCTTGGCACAGGATGCCGCACACCTTCCTGCCATCGATCAGGAGGTCATTTGGCCACTTGATCCGGCAGTCGATCCCCGTCGTGGATTGGATGCTGTCGCGGACAGCAAGCCCGGCCGCCAGGGCGATTCCCCGGCCTGCCAAATCGAGCCGTCGGCACGGCCACGCAACCGTCATCCAGAGTCCGCCACGAGGGCTTTCCCAGCGGCGGCCTTCGCGGCCCAGTCCACCTGTTTGTTCCGCCGCGACGACG
>CAYTRP010000239.1:2577-6068 GCA_964440195.1 uncultured Candidatus Sumerlaeota bacterium | reverse complement strand
AGCAGGAATGCCCCCAGCGCCGCGAGCGCTCCCTGCGACGCGGTCCGCAGCAACAACCGCACAGGGGGCGCGGCGGGTTGGTTGCTCCACGCGCGTCCCATCCACCAGATGGGCAGGATCATCGCCGTGTAATACGTGATCTGCGGTGCCCCAGCCAGGATTTGCATCGCGAACGCGAGGGCGACGAGGCATCCGCCCCGCCCCGGGAGCCAGCCGCGTTCTTTCGCCGCGTGTTCGATCGCCAGAAGAATCCACGGAATCCACACAATGGTGTAGAGGTGCGGCGTGAGGGCGAGGCGGCTGACAACAAACGGACCCAGCACGAACACGATCCCCGCGAAGAGGGACGCAAGGCGGTCGCGCGTGAAATGGCGCGTGAAGAAGTACGCGCCCGCTCCGCCCCACGCGGCATGAAGGATGCACAACAGCCCATAGGTGAATGGCCCCGGCAGCAGGTAGAAAAGAACCTGTGGCGGATACCATGTGGCGATCTGCGGATTCGCGGCAAACGGCACGCCGGACATGATGTGCGGATTCCAGAGCGGAAGAGTGCCCCGCCACAGTTGGTCCGCCAGCGCCATCCGGTAGGGATAGAATTGCAGAACCGTGTCCATGAAATCCGGCAACGCGCCCGCGAGCAACGGCCACCACAACAGCGCCGGAAGCGCCGCGAGGACAACGAGGGCGGCGAGATCGAGGTGCGTGAGTTTCACGGGTCCATTGCCTTGCGGAAAGCGCGCGCCGCCTCGCGCGGATCGTCCGCGCCGAGGAGGGAACCAATGGCCGCCACGCCAATCGCGCCCGCGTCGATACACGCGCGCGCGTTGTCCGGCGCGATGCCGCCAAGGGCGACGACGGGAAGCCGCGCCAACGCGCAAACATGCGCAAGGCCCTCGACTCCAATGGGCACGAGTGGCGTTGTCTTCGACGTGGGGTGAAACAACGGCGACACGGTGACGTAGGCCAACCCGCGCTCCGCCGCCTCGCGCACGTCGCGGTCTCCATGCGCGGAGACACCGACGGACAACCGATCCCCGGCAACCCGCATCGCCGCTTCCGGCTCCAGCGCATCGTGTCCCAGATGCACGGCGTCCGCCCCCGCCGCAAGCGCCACCTCCACCGAGCGACTCACAATCAACGCCGCACCCCGCCTCATCGTCGCCGCGCGCAACGGCAACGCCAATGCCATCATCTCGCGCGGGGACAAGTCCTTCTCCCGCAACATGACTGCCGTCGCCCCCCCCTCCAACACCGCCTCCACCGCCTGCAACAATCCCCCCCTCGCCAGAACGCGATCCGTGATGGCAACCAAGCGGAGATGGGCGGCGGAAAGTGGCATCGGTTGGGCTTGCGGGAACAAAAATGAAAGACCACATCACATTCTTTCCAGCCCTATACCCTTCACCTCCCGATCCCCAACCCCTTCCGGTACAATGCCGCCGTCGCGTCCACCAGTGCATTCAACCCAAAGGCGAGCCCCCGCGCGCGGCATGCTTCCCCGCGCGCGCGCAGCGCCGCCCGGTTGCCGAGCGCCTCCCGCATTTGGCGCGACAGCGCCTCGTCGTCCCCCCGCGCGTGGATCCACCCGGCCTCCGGCGAATCGACCGCTTCCTTGTTCCCCCCGACATCCGCCGCGATCACCGGCTTGCCGCTCGCCAGCGACTCGATCACGGCGTTCGAGAATCCCTCCCGTTCGCTCGACAACACCACGGCATCCGCCGCGTTGTATAGCTCCGCCATGTCGTCGCGCCGCCCCAGCAGCGACACCCTCTCCCCCATGCCCGCCTCGCGGATCGCTTCCCTCAGCCGCTCCTCCATGGGGCCGGCCCCCGCATACAACAGCCGCGCGCGGCCATCGCCCCCCGCTGTCGCCGCCGCAAACGCGCGCAGCACCTCCAACGGCCTCTTTTGCGAGTGCAGCCGTGCCGGCACCAGCAGCGCCACCTCCTCCTCCGCCAACCCCAGCGCCCGCCGCGTCTCCGCGCGCGCGCGCGCGTCCGGGCGAAACACCTCCGTGTCGCAGCCATTGTAGAGGATCGGCGCCCTCTCCTCCGTCAGGTGAAGCCGCGCGCACACGTCCTGCTGCACCGCCCGCGACACGCACGCCACGCCCGTGCGCCAGCGGCACAATTGGCGGTCGAGCCATGCCTGGCGCGGGGTCTCCCACGTATCAATATTGTGAACCTGCGAAAAAACCACCGGCGTGCGCGCCCAGCGTGCCGCCAGAGTCCCCGGCACGTTCGACCGGTACATGTGCGAGTGAACCACCGACGCGCCCCACGACTTGAGCATCCGCGCCAGCGCCCGGATGCGCACCGGATCAAGCCGCGACCGCAGCCGCAACACGTCCACCGGGATCCCCGCCTCCCGCAGTTCCCGCGCGAGGGCCCCTTCCTCGCGCAGGCAGACCACCCGCGCCCGAAAACCCCGCTCCACCAGTCGCGGCAGCACTGATACCAAACGCCTCTCGATCCCCCCGACTGGCAGCCAGGTGATCAATCGAACAACCAACGGAGCAGCCGCCGAGTTCATCGCCTACCCCCGAAAAAGAAGAAGGGCCGCTCCCACGGGAGCGGCCCTCACGGTCAGGAACGAGATGCCGGTGTGGCAATCATTGCTTCACGCGGTAGACGTCGCCGCGCGAGGACGTGCCGTTCGTCGGGTCATAGGTGAAGGAGACGTTGTTGGAGGAGCCCGTCAGCAGCGTCAACGACGGTTGCGCGAGGCGGCTGTTGTAGAACACTTCCACCGAATCCCCCGCGCGGTTGGCCACGGGCAGATAGTTGCGGTTCACGGCACCGGTGTTCCAGCGAAGCGATCCACCGCTCTGCTGGTCCGTGTCGGGGCCATAGGAACCGACGATCCAGCCGGCAATGTCGCAGACGTAGCGATAGGACAGGCCGCGCGTGTCGGCGAACGGCTCCGAGGGGAGCGAGGACAGGTACGCAACCGGCGTGGTCAGCGTGTTGAACCGGTTGATCGGCTCCTGCTGACCCCGAAGGCGGAACGTGCGCTGGTTCCCAGGATCGGTGGTGGTGTTCTTCAGCGGACCCGTGTCGGCCGTGACCGCACTTGCCGGGCTGCCATGCTTCGCATAGGCGGGGTACAGGTTGAAGTCCACGAAGTACGACTCGAGGGCCGTGGCCAGCGTGCGCATGTCGTTTTCCGCGCGCGAGACCTTGGCGCGGGTCTGCGCCTCGAGGAAGTTCGGAACCGCGATGGCCGCCAGAATGGCGATGATCGCCACGACGATCAGCAGTTCGATCAGGGTGAAGCCACGAAGATTTTTCATGATGCGGGCATCTCTCCTTTGGATTTCGCCGCCCCCAAGGGTCGGCGGTCGGGTAAAAGGTCTTTTCAATCTCCGGCCGCTCTTTAACGGCACCGCGTCAGGCTTCCTTCCTTGTCGAACGTCACGTGAACCATGTAAGAATTTGCACGATCACGCCCAAAACGACCAGACCAAGAAGAAATTTTCCCCATCGCTTGAG
>CAYTRP010000239.1:0-2567 GCA_964440195.1 uncultured Candidatus Sumerlaeota bacterium | reverse complement strand
ACCAGAAATCCCGTCCTAATACCCGTGTCTAGCAACGAGATGACCAATGCGACGGCCAGCGTCAGATAAAGTGCGGAAAGCGCAAAATAAAATCCCGGCATCATCAATCGCCCCCCCCATTGCCGCCGCCGGACCCACCCGAGGACCCATGATGGTCCGCCAATCCCGACTCCAGGCGATTGATGGTCCGATTGGGGACATCGGACTTCCGGCCCTCGCCGCCGGGCGTCATCGGACGAATCAGATCGTACAACCTCACCGTCGCGAAATAGTTCAACCCCCCCGCCACCGCAAAATGGAAGGCCCCCAGATCCGAGTAGGCCCCGCCCGGATCGCGAACCAGAAGCGCCGCCAGCGGTCCCCCCATCGACTCGGCCCCGAAGACCGCCAGCACCCCCCCGCCATGCCACAATTGCACGATGAACGTCAGAGCCGCGAAGATGTTGAAGGCGGGATCCCGCGGGCTCATTGCCGGGATCGTCATGTAGCCGTCAAAGACCAAGCCCAGCAGGAAGACCCCGTTGACCAGCACCAGGATGCCGATCCCCCGCGCCCAGTCCCGCACCAGCAGAAATCCCGCGCCCGGAACCAGCCAATTCACCACGCAATACCCCAGTGCCGCAGGTAGGGGTTGCCGTGGGCTTTCGTCCGGGTGCAGGGTGTCGGTCATGGAGGACGGGCAAACCATCGTGAGCGAGATTTCCCACACGCGCCTCGGCGATGCCCAAACGCCGGAGTATGCCCGGGCCCACCGCCGGATGGGTCAACGTCAAAGACTCCCGCCGTTTCCCACTGCATGGGCCACGGCTCTTTGCCTGGGAATGGCCGGCCCGCTTCCCGCCCAACCCCGCGTTCCCCCGATCGCCACCGTCGATCTGCCCGCCTGGCCCCTTGCCGTCGCCGAAGCCGACGGCTGGATCGTCGTTTCCCTCGGGCTTTCCGGCGTCGCCTTTGTCCCCCTTCCGCCCTGGCCCGAGAGCCCCCCCGTCCATGTGCGCGAAGACTGGCCAACCCTCAGCGCCACCGACATTCCCGGGGAACCTCTCGCCCTGCTTGCCGGGCGCGACGGCGTCCTGCGCACCATTTCGAGTGAATCCACCCTCTCGCCCCCCGGGCTGGTTTCCACCTGGCCCGTCGAAGGGGTCCCCAACGCGGCCCTCCTGCGCGACGACACCCTCATCCTCGCGGCCGGCGGGGCGGGCATCTCCCTGTGGCACTGGCCCGACCACACCGAGGCCCCCAGCCTTCGCGGCCGCTACCCCTTCCTCGAATTCGCCCGCCGCGTTTCCCTCGAACACGGCGCCAACCGCCTCTACGTCGCCGACTCCATCGGTGGCCGCGTGGCGATCCTCGACATTTCCGACGACCAGCGCCCCCGCCTTCAATCCTCCTACCCCGTCAGCTCCTTCTGCGACTCCGTCGAAGTGGGCGAGCACCACCTCGTGTTCACGGACCGAAACGGCGGTGCCTTTGTCGCCCGGCGCTCCGACAACCCGGCCGCCCCGGATCCCTGGGTCATGATCCAGCAAATCAACCTCGCGCGGCCGCTCAGCGAGCGCACCGACGCCAAGCGCGCGATCCTCCTCCTGCCGGGGGACGCCTTCCTCCTGTGCGAAGCCGACAGCGGCGTCCGCCATTGGCGGCTCGACGAACCCACCGGCCGCTTCCGGGAAATCGCCGTCTACCAAACGCGGGGCGCCGCCGTCGACGCCATCGTCCTGGGCACCGGCGAACTCGCCGTCGCCGACCACCCCCACGGCCTCACCCTCTTCCCTCTCGCCACCGCGCCCTGACGGGGAGCGAGTCATAAATTCAGTTCAATAATTATAATTGTTACTTCATACTCACTCATTCACTCTTCATCCCTCACCCTTCCGTTCATGTCCCCCGCCATCGACCTCCCACTGCTCCGCCACACACCCGCCTCATGGACCGTGCGGGCGCTCGCCGATCCCCTCGCCCTGCTCAACGACCACGCCCACCTCGAAAAGAAGGCCGCCACCAACGCCCTCGAACTCCTGCTGCGATGGCCGGAGCCCAATCCCCCCGAGGGGTGGGTCCAGGCCATGACCAGCATCGCCATCGACGAGGCCAGCCACCTCAACACCGTCACGCGCCTGCTCGCCCGCCGGGGGGGACGCCTTGCCCGCGGACACCGCAACGGCTACGCCGCCGGACTGCGCGCCTTCGTCCGCACCGGCAAGGGACTCCACGAACTCATCGACCGCCTGCTCGTCAGCGCCCTCATCGAGGCGCGCTCCTGCGAGCGCTTCAGCCTCCTCGGCGACGCCACCACGCAAACCGACCGCGAATTGCATCGCCTGTACGATGGCCTCTACAAGAGCGAAGCGGGACACTACCGTGTCTTCGTCAAGCTCGCGCGCGAATTGCCGCAGGCCCTCGGCGTGGAGGAGCGCTGGGAGTGGATGTTGCGCGAGGAGGCGACGCTCATCGCCGCGCAACCCCCGGGGCCAAGCATGCACAGCGGGTGGGGCGGGTGAGGCAAATGAGGAGGTGCGTGCGGGTGGCCTTCGGTGCGCGTCACGACCGTTGACAATCCGTGCCGA
>CAYTRP010000238.1:1998-6084 GCA_964440195.1 uncultured Candidatus Sumerlaeota bacterium | reverse complement strand
GATGGTGCTGAGCCGGGACGGGAATTCGGAGATTTACTCGTCGGGACGCGACGGGAGCGGCTTGTCGCGGTTGACGAGCAGCACGGCTACGGAGGGGAGCCCGACGTGGTCGCCCGACGGGCGGCAGATCGCGTTTGTGAGCAGCGAGTCGGGGAGCACCAACCCGCAAATTTGGGTGATGAACGCGGATGGATCGGGTCGTCGCAAGCTGACGACACGCGGGGCGTGGAACGATGCGCCGTCGTGGTCGCCGGACGGTCGCCGCATTGCGTTTGCATCGCGCAATGCGGGGATCAACGACGTGTATGTGGTGAACGCGGATGGTTCGGCGGGATCCTACAAGCGCCTGACGATGGGCCAGAAGAACAATGAGAGCCCGACGTGGGCGCCGAACAGCACGCACCTGGCGTTTGCGAGCGACCGGTCGGGGACGTGGCAGATTTATCTGATGCTGGACGACGGCTCGAACCAGGTGCAGTTGACAAACGCGGGCCGCAACCGCCAGCCGGCCTGGGGGCCGATGCCGAGGAACTGAAGAAGAGTGAAAATGGGAAGGGTGAAGAGTGAAAGTCGGGATACAGAGACTCTCCCAATTCTGAAATCGCAAAACAGATTCTTGCGGAGTCAGGGTGGAAAACTTACGGGCAGTCCCTTGAGGAGGCTGACGAGAAGCCACGCCTCGAGAGCCTCTCTTAATTCGTTGCGGCATTCCTCCTCGGTCGAACCCTCGGCGATGACTCCCTCGAGGCCGGGAATGGTGCCGGCATAGAGCCCATCCTCCTCCAAGTGGACGATGTGCGCCTTCCGCATGGCTGCATCAAGGTAACTGGTAATCATCGTCGTCGTGCTCCATTTGGGTGCTTGAATGCGAGCACACCCCGGCTGTCCGAGCAAGGCAGATGCTTCGCGATGCTGCCGCGGGTTTGCTTTGGCCTTGCTCCGCCGGGCGGGTGGACCAGAGTTCCGGTCCCTCTCATTCCGCCTGAAAAGGACTCCCATGGCCAAGTCGACTTCCAAGAAAAGCGCAACATACGAACCCGGTGGCAAGAGCGCGACCTTGCGCCTGTCGATTCCGAAGCAGGCGGACCTGCCCGCTGAACGGCGGGGCGTGAAGAAGGTCGTCGTGGCTTACAGCGGCGGGCTCGACACCTCCGTGATGATCCCGTGGCTGCGGGAGAACTACGGGTGTGAAGTGGTGGCTTTCGCGGCGGATCTTGGTCAGGGGGGCGACATCAATTCGCTCAAGGCGAAGGCCAAGGCGACGGGTGCGTCGAAGTGCATCGTCAAGGACCTGCGCGAGGAGTTCGTCAACGACTACATCCTTCCCGCGATTCAGGCCCATGCGTTGTACGAGGGTCGCTATCACATGCACACCTCGCTGGGGCGTCCCCTGATCGCCCAGCACCAGGTGGCGGTGGCGATGGCCGAGGGTGCCGACGCCGTCGCGCACGGCTGCACGGGGAAGGGGAACGACCAGGCGCGCTTCGAGTTCACGTTCATGTCGCTGGCGCCGGACCTGCGCATCATCGCGCCGCTGCGCGAGTGGGAAATGAAGTCGCGCGACGACGAGTTCGAGTACGCCGAGGCGCGGGGCATCCACCTGCCGATCAAGCGCGAGAAGCCCTATTCGATCGACAAGAATCTGTATGGTCTCGCGACAGAGTGCGGCGAGCTGGAGGATCCGTGGACGGAAGCGCCGGAAGAGGCGTACCAGAACACGACGAATCCCGAGAAGGCGCCGAACAAGCCCGAGGACGTCATCGTCTCCTTTGAAGCCGGCGTGCCCACGGCGGTGAATGGCAAGGCGATGAAGCCGTTGAAGATCGTCGAGACGCTGGCCGAGATCGGCAATCGTCACGGCATCGGGCGCATCGACATGGTGGAGAACCGCCTGGTCGGCATCAAGTCGCGCGAGGTGTACGAGGGACCGGCGGCGCTGCTGCTGATCTCGGCGCACCGCGAGATCGAGTCGCTCGTGCATGACCGCGAGTTGACGTGTTTCAAGGAGATCGTCTCGCAGCGGTTCACGAGCATCATCTATGACGGCATGTGGTTTAGCCCGCTGCGCGAGGCACTCCAGGCGTTCATCAAGGAAACGCAGACGCATGTGACGGGCGAGGTGAAGCTGCGGCTGTACAAGGGTGGTTTCCGTCCGATCGCGCGCCGCTCGCCCTTCTCGTTGTATGACAAGTCGCTCGCGACGTACGACGCGGGGGATCGCTTCGACCACACGAAGGCCGTCGGTTTCCTTGCGTTGATGGGGATGCCGCTGGTGGTGCGTCACCGCGTGATGAACGCGCGCAAGGGCCGGGGCGGGAAGGGGGGAAAGGCGTGACGTGTTTCCTCCCCGGATGATGAGTGTCGTGGGTTCGGCGCCGTTGCCCATGGATGCCGTGCGGTTTCGCAGGGCTCTCGGCGTGGAGCTGCCCCGGGACTACGAGGAGTTTCTGGTAAAGTACAACGGCGGTGTCCCTCTCGGGGCGCCGCTTGATGTTGCCGTGCTGGAGTTCGAGGATGAAGTGGCGCGCTTTCGGGGCATTCGCCCCGAGGGTGATCCGTTTGCGCTCAAGATCGGGGAATTGGGCGACCTGGTGCCCGATCCGCGCGAGCTTCTCTTGATCGCCGACACGCGGCGGGCGAACCATCTGGTGTTGTGCCTGAAAGCGGTGGACTTTGGCGCGGTGTATTACGTGCTGGTGAATCCGGGACAGCGGACGTCGGGCGTGTTGGCGCGGCAGCGTTTGTGGAGATTGACGGACAACTTCCGGGATTTGTGCCGGAGCCTGACACGGCCGATCACGAAGACGCTCGCGCCGGACATGCACATCATTGGCCAGCGCACCGGGGACGAGAAGCAGCATGTCCCGGGGTTGTGGTCGCGCAAGCCAACCTGATCGCGATCAGTTGCCCGCGGTGATTGTCTCGGCGGCATTGCCCTCGGTGACGAAGACGCGGCGCGCGAGGTCGCCGATGGTGTCCTCCCCGAGAAAGCGCGCGACGTTCCCGGGCTGGAGGGTGGCATCCTTGGCGAAGTAGAAGCGACCCTGGCCGGCGAGGACGACATCGTCCATTTGGCGGCAGAGCTGCCACACGCGTTCGCGATTCGAGGCCGTGACGCGGTAGTCGAGGGCGAGGGAGTAGCCATCGAGGCCGTGGCTGACAAGGTATTCATCGGGGCGGTGCTTCTTGAAGACGCACAGGGTGGGGGGGAATCCGGCGCGGCGGCTCATGCGCAGGAGTTCGTTGAAGACTTCCCCGGCGTTGTCGCGCGGGAGGAAGCTTTGGTATTGGATGAGGCCGCCAGGTTTATAGGCGCGTTTCCAGTTGGGCATGTAGTCGAGGAGGAAGGCGAAGGCGGCATGGCTCTGGAGATAGCGTTGCCCGCAGGTTCCCAGGGTGCGGGCCGAGTGTACCTTGAGCGCGTTGAGGAAGCGCATGCCGGGACGGTTGACAAAGAAGCTCAGGGGCCACCAGGCGAGGGACTTGGGGAAGAGGCCAAGGAGATGATCGGGGAGCTTCTGCGCGCCCACGCTGAGGGAGGAGCGCGGGTCGGGGTCTTCGCCCTCCGCGAGGTAGGAGGCGCGATGCACGATGCCCCGCCCAAGGCCGTGGTCGGCGCAGGTGGCGTCGAGCCAGCCGACAAGATAGTCGGATTCCTCGGCGTGATCCTCGAAGCCGTCGATCATGCCGCCGATGTCGGGCGTGGTGAAGGCCTCGACCCAGAGGTTTCCCGAGTACACGTACTTGAGGCGGATGGCGATGCGCGTCATGACGCCGAGCATCCCGAAGCCCCCAATGACGGCGCGAAAGAGGCCCGCGTTGTGGGAGCGGCTGCAGGCGATGGATTCGCCGGTGGGGAGTAGGAAGTCGAACCCGGTGACGTGATCGCCGAAGGGGCCCACGAGCCAGTTGTTCTTGCCGTGGATGTTCATGGCGGCGCATCCGCCGACGCTTGTCATCATGGTGCCCGGGACGACGTTGGGCCACCATCCATCGGGGAGGGCGCGCTTCCAGACCTGCTCGATGGTGACACCCGGCTCGCATCCTCTCCTGGGACCCGCACACGGGCCTGATGGAATGCGAGCC
>CAYTRP010000238.1:1648-1988 GCA_964440195.1 uncultured Candidatus Sumerlaeota bacterium | reverse complement strand
GGTGACACCCGGCTCGCATTCCATCAGGCCCGTGTGCGGGTCCCAGGAGAGGATGCGGTTCATGCGCGAGAGATCGAGGACGAGGCCTCCGGTGTTGGTGGCGGCGTCGCCATAACTGCAACCGGCGCCTCGCAGGGCAACGGTCCGCCCCGTGGCGCGGGCGAGATCGAAGACGGCCGCGAGTTCCCCGGGCGCGCGGGGGGAGATGAGATGGGCGAGTCCGCCGACCGCCATGCCCCATCCCTCCACGCGCGCAAGGGTTCGCGGAGTCAGGGATGTGGGGATTGAGGAGGGGGTTTCCATGCAATGGTTGGGGTTGGATTGGGGGAGGACAATGGCC
>CAYTRP010000238.1:433-1638 GCA_964440195.1 uncultured Candidatus Sumerlaeota bacterium | reverse complement strand
AATGGCCTGTCGAGGGTGGGGTGTCGTCAAGGGCGATGGGAGCGCGGGTCAGGTGGGTTTGCGGGCGGCGACCCATGTGCCACCGGCGATCCAACCTGTCCAGCGGGGTCGCCCGGGAAAGGCCGTGGAGAGGATTCGCCATCCCATGCGGTGGAGTTGGGCGGCCACATCAAGGGGATTCAGGAGGTTGCAGGCGTCCTTGTCGCCGCGCGAGGGTGGTCTCCAGTCGGGAAGGCGACGGGGGAGATTTCCCGCTCGCCCCAATCCACGGAGGGAGAGTCGCACAAGATTGCGGATCATGGCTAGTAGTGCTTCGGGGAGCGTGTGGCCGAAGGGGAGGTGGGGATCCTCCTCGCGGCGGAAGAGGATGGTGCGCAGGGGGCGGTTGCGCCACACTCCGAAGACGATTTGCCGCACGGAGTTGGCGGGGCTGAGGAGATTGGGTCCGGCGACAATGATGACGCCCCCCGGGCGCACGACGCGGGCCATTTCCTCGATGGCCAGTTCCGGCTCGTCGACATGCTCGAGCATTTGGTAGGAAGCGACGATGTCGAAGGACGCGTCGGCGAAGGGGAGTTCGTCAACGGAACCGGCGAGGAAGCGGAGGTTGTGGTCTGCCGCGGGCTCGAAGGATTCGGGGTCGACGTCCATGCCGATGACGCGTGCACCGCAGCGCGCCAGCATCCAGCTCGACCAGCCACTGCCGCAGCCGAGGTCAAGAAGGTCGGGCTGCCGGTTGAGGGCGGCGTGGGCGGAAACAAAGGCGATGTAGCGAAGGTAGTAGGCTTCCGCCTGGCGGAGGTTGGGGCCGAATTGGCGGCGAGCCTCACCCCCGCCTGCGCGGTAGATGGACGGGGCGCCGCTCAGCGGATGCTCCAGAGGTCGCCCCCCACCGGGGGCGGGAGAGTGGAGGAGAGCGTGATGGACAATCCGGGGAGGGCGTTGCCATCGGCGTCGGCCAGGCGTGCGGAGAAGGAGAAGGCGCCGCTGCCGTTGCGGACCTTGACCATCAGGCGATTCTCGCCCTGGTTGAGGGTGAGGCCACCGACGACGTCGGTGTCCGGGGCGAAGTAGTCGTGGGAGCGGTTGGCGTCGTTGGTGTGGATGAGGCCGCCATTGAGCCAGACTTTGACGCCGTCGTCGCTGCCGACCAACAGGCTGACGTTGTTGCGCGCGGTGGTGCTCTGCACGTATGCGTGCGCGTA
>CAYTRP010000238.1:0-423 GCA_964440195.1 uncultured Candidatus Sumerlaeota bacterium | reverse complement strand
TGCGGTTTGTCGTGGTGCCCGACAGCAGGGGGAGGACGTCGATGAACCCATCGGGGGCGCTGGTGGCGGCCCATGTGGCGGGGGGCATGTTCACGCCGGGTGCGGGGAGGACGTTGGCCTCTCCGCCGGAGCTTGCCAGCCAGTCGGTGGCGATATTGGAGCCAAAGGGTCCGGCCCATGCCCAGTCGGTGATCCAGTTCATGCGGCTGACTTTGCCGGAGCGGACATTGTCGATGAGGAGTCCGGATCCGCCCGTTCCCCAGACCTGCACGTCAACGTCGGCGGCGATGAGGTAGTCGCTCTGGTAGAAGGCCCAGTCGAGGGATGCGATGGGTGTGAAGGCACGGGTGACCCCGGCCTGGTCCTTCCAGCCGAATTCGGTGAGGGTGGTGTTGGGAAGGCGCTTGATCCAGGCGGTGGCCC
>CAYTRP010000237.1:0-6103 GCA_964440195.1 uncultured Candidatus Sumerlaeota bacterium | reverse complement strand
GGCCAAAGAAGATGATCTGGAAGCGGTGCCAGCCGGGGCGCTGGAGACCAAGCTGCTCGAAGTCCTGGAAGAGGAAGATCTGGGGGTTGGCATTCACGCCGTCGGCAAAGGCGAAAAACAGGCGATTGCCGCGCTGGATGCCGAAGCGATACATGCGATAAGTGGTGGTCGAGGCGAAACTCTCATCGACGGAGACGGCAAGGAGGGCGATGGTCTCCGGGACGGGCGCGCCCTCGGCGGGGAGGAAAAAGTCGGCCTGGTAGAGTGCGCGGCCATCGGCCCCGAGGCGATTGCGCTCCATCGAAGTGGTGGAGACGGCGGAAAGGTGGTTGCGGTCGCCGGTGGGGGCAAAGCGCACGGCACCGGCACCGATTTCCGTCACGGCGGCGCCCAGTCGCATGACCGGGGGAATGGCCGGATGGGACATGGACACGGGGGCGACGGTGGTTTCGTCGGAATAGTGGCCAAAGGCGAGGCGCTCGGGGAGCCGGCCGTCGTTGAAATTCATCCAGTCGTGAACGCGGTACTGGGCAGCGGCGGGGGCGACGGCGAGCATGACAAACATGATCGCCAACGTCAAATGGCGCGCGGGAAAAGCCATGGGATGCGGATCTCCTCACCCGAATGGTGTCGAATGCCCTACAAGGCAAGGATGGAGGGCAGGCGGTCAATGGAGAAGCGGAAGGCGGGGTGGGTGCGGAGGTTTTCACCCCTCCTTGCCGGGAGCGCCGGGCTTGTGTCTGTAGTTGGCCGGCGACTGCGTCGCTGTTGCGCTTGACGAACGGCCGCCCACCTTTATCCCACCCGGAAGCTTCCGACGCGTTCCACCTTGGTGACGCTTCGGACCTGCTTGACGGCGTTGATGACGGATTGCAGCTCGCGGAGGTCGGGGCACCTGGCCTCGAAGCGCAGGACGGCGATGCCCTTGCCCTCCTGGGAGCGCGTTTCCGAGGCGATGATGAAGAAGTGGAAGCCGGAGAAGGCCTGCGTGATTTCCGTGAGGAGGCCGAGGCGATCCTGGGCCTCGATGCGGATGAAGACAGTGGTGCTTTCGTTCGTCTCGTCGAGGAACCAGTGGGCGGGCAGGATGCGGCTGCCCTCCTCCTCGTTGCCGCGCAGGCGCCGGAGGTTGGGGCACTCGTCGTGATGGACGGTGATGCCTCGCCCGCGGGTGATGAAGGCGGCGATGGGGTCGCCCTCCATGGGCGCGCAGCAGTTGGCGATGCGGATGAGGCCGCGCATGTCCTCGTCGAGGCCCCCGATGATGACGCGGTCTTCCTTGCGGGCCGGTGGCTTGCGCGCGCGCTTGACGTTTGCGCGCCGCTTCTTGCTCCACTCGGGGTTCATGCGCGCGATGGCGGCCTGCGGACTGATGGTTCCGAAGCCGATCTCGGCGAGGAGGTCGTCGACGGTGCGCATGCGGTAGGGGCTGAGGAGGCGCGCGAGGTGGTCGTCGAGTTCGGCCTTGGTCACGTCGATGTTGCGTTCCTTGAAGAGGCGGTTGAGGGTGCCGCGCCCGTCGTGCACCCACTTCTCCATCTCCTTGGACTTGAGCCAGTGCTTGATCTTCTGGCGTGCGCGCCCGGTGACGACGACGTCGAGCCAGTCGCGGCTGGGGTGGCCCGTGTTGCTGGTCTGGATCTCGACGCGGTCGCCGTGGCTGAGCTTGGCGCGCAGGCTGACGATGCGGTTGTTGACGCGCGCGCCGACGCAGCGGTCGCCGATCTTGCTGTGGATTGCGTAGGCAAAGTCGATGGGCGTGGCGTCGGCGGGGAGTTCGATGACGTCCCCCAGGGGCGTGAAGCACAGGACGAGGTCGGCAAAGACGTCCTTCTTGAGCGCGTCGATGAAGCTGTCCGGATCGCCGACGTCGGTGAGCCACTCGGTGAGCTGGCGCAACCAGTCGAAGCGCCGGTCGGCGCCCTGGTCGAGGGAACCGCTCTTGTATTTCCAATGGGCGGCGATTCCGAGTTCGGCGATCTGGTGCATCTCCTGGGTGCGTATCTGGATTTCGGTGTGGACGCCGTCGAGGCCGACAACCGTGGTGTGGAGGGATTGGTAGCCGTTGTTCTTCGGGGTGCCGATGTAGTCCTTGATGCGCCCGGGGACGGGTTGCCAGAGCTGGTGGACGTTGCCCAGGATCTCGTAGCAGTCGGCCATGGAATCGCACAGGATGCGCACGGCGAAGAGGTCGTGGACCTCGTCGAGGGTGATGTCCTGCGACTTCATCTTCTGGAAGATGGACCAGGGCTCCTTGATGCGGCCGGTGATTTCGAGCCGAGGGTGCCCCATCTCCGCGAGGTAGTGGCGCACGGTGCGGATGGTGCGCTCGATGAAGAGGTCGCGTTCCTTCTTTCGCTCGGCGATCTCGCGCTGGATCGTGCGGTACTGCACGGGGTAGAGGTGCTGCATGGCGAGGTCTTCGAGCTCGTTCTTGATGGAGACCATGCCCAAACGCAGGGCGAGGGGGGCGTAGATCTCGACGGACTCGGTGGCGATGGCGCGGCGGCGCTCGGGCTTGAGGGGCGCCAGCGTGCGCATGTTGTGGAGGCGGTCGCAGAGCTTGATGATGATGACGCGGATGTCGCGCGCCATGGCCGTGATGATCTTGCGCAGGTTTTCGATCTGGTGCTCGCGGCTGGTGTCGAACTGGATGCGCGAGATCTTGGTGACGCCCTCGACAAGCTTGGGAACGGGGTCGGGAAAAAGCTCCTCAAGCTCCGCCTCGGTGAGTTCGGTGTCCTCGAGGGAGTCGTGGAGGAGGCCGGCGGCGATGGTGCCGGGGTCCATGCGCAGGTCGGCCAGCAGGCGCGCGACGGCGATGGGATGGTCGATGTAGGGTTCGCCGGACTTGCGCGTCTGCCCGCCGTGGAGCTTGTTGGCGACGATCCAGGCACGGCGCACGAGGTCCCGCCCGTCGGGCGTGCCGGAGACGGCATCGAGCAGGCGCTCGATCTCGTCGTTGATGGAATCGTGCTTTACGGCGTCGGTGCTCATCCCTACCACCAAGTTTCCCTGTCCACGGCGCCCGGGCGGATGCTGGATTGCCGGGGCGCGGGATCCATTGCCGGGGCAGTGATGGACCCGAAAGACTGAGAATAGGGGGATTGTGATGCTTTCCCGGCTTGGCCCTGTAAAGCCGAATCCTGCAATCCCGTTCCCCGCATCCTGTTTTTCCTGCATCTCTTATGCCTGAAACGTCCCTTGAGCCCCCCCTTGTTCTGTATCCGGCGCAGACATCCATCGGTTGATCGACCGGGGGTATAACACGCTCTTGGTGCCGGTGGTGTCCGGGGGGGAATGGATGGCGGAGCCGGCGGGAGCGAATCCGCGGGCGGGCTGGAAGGGCCCGGCGGCGCTGGCGCTGGATACGCTGGCGGCCATGCCTGCGGTGTCGGCGTGGGTGTACGCGGACCCATTCTTGGCGGGGCCCCGGGGTTCGGGGGATTTGTCGGCGTTCGCGCGCGAGCACCGTACCTGGCTGATCCGCAATACGCTGGGGCGGACCCGGCCGCTGGGCATCCGGGGAAATGACCCCCTGTTTTCGTGGCTGGATCCGGATTACCGGCGATTCGTGGGGGATCGAATGCTGGCGCTGGCGGTGGATTTCGCCTTCACCGGTGTGGTGATCGACGGGCGGGGGTATCCGGGCATCTCCCAAAACCCGGACAGGTGGTACTGCTGCAGCTTCCAGAGCCAGCAGCGCGCGGAGGAGATCACGGGTTTGCGGTTCGACGATCTGTTGTCGCGGGGGAGCCAGGAGCAGATCAACATCTGGCGCGCGTGGACGGTGAAGGAACTGCGGGCGTTCCTGCAAAACCTGAAGGCGCGGATGGTGCCGTATCGCGCCGACCAGTCGTGGAAGGTCCTCCTGGCGTCGGACCCCCGGCTGCCGCTGTACGAATCGCCACTGATCGCGTGCTTCGCGCAGGGGCTGGCGACGGAGCTGCTGATTGCGTGCGATCCCGGTCAATCGCCCGGATACGTGTTGTCGGAGGTCGACGCGTTCCTGCACCAGCGGCGGCTGATCCTGCCGGCGTACGGATCGGAAGAGGACGTGGAGGGCCAGGCGGCGGATCTGGGGGGGCTGTCGGTGCCGGGTTACCTGGTGCTGGAGCCGGAGGTGGGGGGCGAACGGGTGCTGCCGACGGTCCCGGGCCGCTGGAACGAGAGCTATGCGCTGGAGGACAATCCCATCGGTGCCGTGGCGGCGATGGCCCGGCACATCCACGAGGAATTGGGGGGCGAGCACAAGGTGGGGCGCTTCTTCCGGCGGTTCGCGGATTACCTGGTGGCGGACGAGCGAACGGCGTCGGACATCGAGCACATGCTGCGCAGCGTGCGGGCGATCGAGGACAGGATCAAAGGTGGCGAGGCGGAGTTCGAGTTGGGAGAAAACCAGAGTGTCCAGCGGAGCCTGGGGCTGATCTCCCGGCTCTTGACGGGCATTGAGATCCCGGTGCGCTTGTGAGGTTCGCGTCTGGTTTCGCGTTGGCGGTTGACGCTGGGGCGTCTCTGGATCGAATATGTTCCCACCCCAACGGAAAGGACGTCTTCCGTGCAACAACGCCGTGGCTTTACGCTGATTGAGTTGTTGATTGTGGTCGCGATTATTGCCATCCTGGCGGCGATCGCGGTGCCGAATTTCCTCGAAGCGCAGGTGCGGTCCAAGGTCGCGCGCGTACAGTCGGACATGCGTACGTTGGCAACCGGTGTGGAAAGTTACCGCGTGGATTACAACAAGATCTTCCCGACGACCCGATTCACTGCCGCACAAACCCGGACGTGGATCTGGGGTTACATGACGACCCCGGTAGCCTATATGACCTCCGTTCCCAACGATCCCTTCAATGGGGCGGAAGCGGATCCCGACAACCGCGTCGTGACCATCTGGGGACCGGATTATATCGATGGAGACTTGACGGTAAACCACCGTGATGGATCCTCCGCGCCAATCGGGCCGCAAAATGGGGAGAATGGGCGCTCAGTCCAGTTTTTCCGTCCCTTCCCCGATTATGTGCAGAATAACCGGATGCTGAAGAGCAACTTCTGGGTGATGATCAGTTGGGGACCGGACCAGAAGTTTGACGTGACGACACCGGTGTTCCCCGGGCCGATGACGCCTTACGACCCGTCGAACGGCACGATCAGTGATGGGGACATTTCGCGGTTCCAGTGATCAAGCCGGTAGTGTTGGAGGGAACTCTTGCGCGGGCCTTGGGGTAACTCATGGTCCGCGTTTGATTTTGAGGAACTCGTAAATCAAGTGAGTCAGGTTTGTAAACGTCAAGTTTGTTTGACTCCAACCCAGGCGCTCGCAAGTGGGCTCAAGGTATTCGAGGAATTGAAGATGGCGCTTCGCGACCACCGGGATTCCCGGCAGTAAGGTCTTTGTGTTTCGGTCTGTAACCACTTGATGACGATGTCCATGGCGAGGTGCGGATCGCCCTGATGGGCGCGAGTATCATGGCCTGCCAAGTCCGAGAGATACTTCTGATAGCTAAATCGTTCGCCCTCAAGAATGAGGCAGCTTTTGGATCGATGACGAGCGGCCCCGTACTTCTTGGCCCCGATGAAAAGACCCAGCTCAAATGGCATGTTGAACCTTGGTAGTTGAGAGTGGGCATCGAGTTGGACGCGCGACAAGTCATGAATCCCCAACCGGCACGACCCAATCATGTCAGTAATTTTCTGGATGCGCGTCTCGGCGGAGTTGTCAGACTCCAGAGCGCAACGACAGGTGAATCCACAGTCGATTATAGTGAAAACAATCGCCTCAAAGATCGGGCGATAGTCTTCATCAAAGGGGCAATTCAGAAAGACGCCTTCACTCTGCGGTGGGAGAGCAGCAGGTCGAGGACCTGGGCTCTTAGCCATGGCTCTTCGTCTCGTGCCCGGATGATGCACCCGCACGCGGCTGTTCTTTCTGCTCCATTACCTTGAGCAGGGCCTGTCGGATGACACGGGGCGGCAGGTCTGGACTGCCAACCGGAGTTTGGAGTGGCCTGAGGTTCTTAGTCCGGGCCGTCGATTTTGCAGGGCGTTCATTCTTGGTGGGCATCCGAGTCTCCTCTCGTTCACAGCGGTAATCAGATTCGAATCG
>CAYTRP010000236.1:4846-6104 GCA_964440195.1 uncultured Candidatus Sumerlaeota bacterium | reverse complement strand
GTGCAATGACTCGAAGGCGTCCAGTGTGACCGCTTCGTACTCTTCCCCCAGTTCGTCCATCACCGCGCGCAGATCCGTGGGAAAGTAGCTCCAGCTCAGGCATTGCACATGGAGGAAAGCCGGGCGAGTGGTGGGAGTCTGTTTGCGGATCTCATCGGCCAGCCATTGGATGTTCGCGGAATTGCGGCCGACATTGCGGGAATCCCAGCGCGTCATGGCGTGCGAGACCAGCACCTTGCGATCGCCCAGCAGATAGTTCGGTTCGGGGTTCTCCTCGCCATCGCGTCCCATTCCCAGAATCAGCATGGTGGCCGACGGGACGTTGTCGATGTAGCGCACGGTGATGGGATCGTAGGCATCGCGCGGAAACGGTTTCCATGAGTCGGTGTACAGCACGATCGCCCTGAGATGCAGGTCGCGCATGGACGCGTTCGTTGCCGCGAGGAATTCCGACCACGCGCGCTCGGCATCCGGGCGTCGCGAGGCATAGCCGAGGTACGGAAACATGTAGCCGAGCCCCGAGAGCCCGCAGAAGAAAGTGTCCGCGGGCGTGGCGTTGTCGTAGTGCCAGGCGAGAACGGCCGGGTACAGCTCCGCCGTGGCAACGCCCACGGACCAGTTGACGGCGACGCTGCCTCGGGCGGGGTCCCGGAACACTCGATACTGGTTCGTCATCCAATAGTGCGGCGCGTCGCCGGAGTCCAGAATGTCGAGGGAGAGGTAGACCTTGTTGGCGTCCAATTTCGGAGGAGGGGTCTCGTCCATGCGCGCGCGCCATCGCGCGGCGGCGGCCTTCACACCGGCCGGGATACCCGAATGGACGGACGTGTTGCTCCCCCAATCGCACGGCACGGTGACCATGCCATGCTCGCCGGCCAACTTGACGCCCGTGTATTCGTTGATGCCATGGTCGGCACCCGAGTACCAGAAGCCCAGGACGGGCGTGTTGCGCGGACTGGCGGCAAAGAGCTTGCCGGCGAATGCCCGCTCCGCCGCGTGATCCGACACGATGCCATCCTGCTTGTCGGCGGACGTGATCCAGAATGTGAAGACACGCTGCTGGACAAGATAGTCGCGCATGTGATGCGGGATGGAAGTGGGATGATAGCAGGCCAGGACATCCTGGTTCATCCGTGGCCGGAGATGCTCGAAGGCCCACTCCTGGGCTTCCACGTTGGTGGACCATCGGCCGCGCAGGTCGACGACGTTCTCGATTCCCCCGGCCCTGTCGATCTGCGTGGGATCGAGAACGATGAGG
>CAYTRP010000236.1:0-4836 GCA_964440195.1 uncultured Candidatus Sumerlaeota bacterium | reverse complement strand
CGTCGCGCACCACCCGGTCGGGATAGGTGCTTTCCTGATTCACGATGCCCTGCAGGGTGGTCATTGCGAGCTTCGTCCCGGCCGATTCCGCGCGCACATCGACCACCGCCATTTCCCCGGCCGGCGGAGGCGACGGGGGAAACCAGCGGGCGTGGACGGGCGCGCTGGCACAGCTCGCCATCAGGATGGGAAGGAGCATCGTCTTCATGCGCGTGTCACCCGAATCGGGGTGGCGTGGGCGCGTCCGCGAGCGATTGCCTCATCGGGGTCGGAGAGGTCGCGGCCAATTTCGAGCACATAGCGAAACTCATGGAACCCGCCGCAGGACGCCTTGAAATTGGTCTCCCACTTGTTGTTCGTCTGCCATGAGTAGAGGGTCCCCGCCGGGGCGCCTTCCTTGGAGTAGTCCCACAGCTTGAGCCCGCCCACCATGACCAGCGGCGCGTCGATCAGGGTCACGGCGGCACCCGTTCGCGTGCCGCAGAGGGCGGCGGCCTCCTGGACCATCGCATAGTCGCAACAGGTCAGCGGCAACTGATCGATGCCCGGCCGCATGCGCGACGCACCGCGATCAAGCCACCATTCTCCGCCGGGAATCGTGAGCGGGAAGGCCAGGTAGATCCCCTCGGGATCCCAGACATTGTCCTTGTTCATGCGAACCGAGATGCCGATCCACGGCGCATCATGAGGCAGCAGAAAGCTGACCTCATGGAAGCTCGCACCGGGAACCTCGTAGCGAAGACTCAGAACCTCAAGCACGGGACCACTGAGCACCGACTTGACCTCGACGAGCCTGCCGTGGGTGACGACACCGCGAGGCTTCTCCTTTCGGATGCCCGCCTGCCGCCGAAGGCTGCAAGGGTCGGTGCCCTCTTCGGGCGAGGAAGGAAAGACCTGATAGACCGGCATGCCGAGGGCCTCGTCACCCCCCGCGAGGAGGTTCAGCCCGCTGCTCTTGTCGACCAGTCGCGTGATGCCGCGTACGGAGTCCCACTCGACGCGGTAGAAGGGGTTCTCGAAGTGCGATGGCAGTTTCTGGTCCCGTTTTTCCGGCCTGCCCCCTCCGGTGACGACGAGCGAAAGCTCCCGCTCCTCGCCGGGCTCCAACTCAAGCATGACCGCGACGAGTTGCCCGCGACCGAAACGGCCTTCCTGGTGTTCATAGGAACGGCCCCGCGCATCCTCGACGCGGAAACCCTGGCTCAAATGGCTTTCCTCCCAGAAGTCGACCGGGAGCATTGCCAGCGCCTTGCGCTTCACATCCTGCGAATTGATGGCGCGATAGCGGAATGGACGATCGCAGACGAAATCGCCCGCCCCGTGCTTTTTCCTCAGGATCTCGTCGAGTGCCGTCATGGCGAGCGTGTCCGCCTGAACCGCCATGGCGCCCTTGCGAAGGACCATCTGCTGGCAGAGGAAATCCCACGGCGACGGCACCGAGTCGGAGTATCCCCAGGTGTGCTCCGCGAAGAGGAACAATTGCTGGCGAATGGCGAGTCGCCTCTCCTCGGTCAGTACTTCGCGATTGGGATCGAGCCGCTCGACCTCGCGGGTGACGCGCTGGGCATTGCGAAAGAGGGCGGTCTCCAGGGGCGTCGAGGCGACTCCATCCGCCCACCAGTCCGGCCACTCGCCACGGTGGGTGGGAAAGCTGTCGCTCTCCTTTTCAAGGCGTTCGAAGAACTCGCGCAATGTGGCGAGCCGAATGGTGACCTGATCGCCGTGCTTGTCGTTCCAGGCGGCCACATGATCGCACACGACATCTGTCGGCGGGCTGTTGTCGGTGTAGAGGCCGCCGATGTAGATGGGGGCAAAGTCGAGCGCGAACCCCTCGTCGCGAAACCGCTGGATGCGGGGCAGGAGCTTCGCCTCGGCCAGCTTGAGATCGCCGATGGGAAAGGCCGGCCCTGAAGCGCTGTCGGAACAGGGAACGAGGCCGTAAAGATTCCCGCGATGATAGGTCTGTCCCTCCCACACGAGAATCTTGCGGCCCGACGGCGCCTGCCACCAGAAGGGCACGTTGCGCCGGTTGAACGGCCGGCCGCCATGATGGACGTTGATGCAGGTGGAAAACCACCGAATGCCCGCGTCGAGCATCGCGTCGCTCCACCCCCAGTTGAAACCGTTGACGTCGAACGCGCCGGCCCATGCCAGATCGTAGCCGATGGAATCGGCGAACTGGCGGGCGGGCCGCAGCGTCTCGCGCAGATGCCCCGCGTCGAGCAGTTCGGTGAAATGCAGGTAGGACGCGCCCAACTCGAGCGTTCCCTCCTCGAGGCCGCGCTGGAACAGGCGCTTCTCCCCGGCACTGGCGCGGGCCAGGAAGAGTTCGACGGGCCAGAAGCCCTCGCAGGTGAAGCGAAACTTCAGGTGACCGGGACGGGATCGCTGCGCCGGGCTGTTGGCAAGCCTGACGGCCTGGCCGATGAACTGGCGCTGGTAGTCGGCGATCACCTCCTGTCTCTCCGTGTAGCCGATGTCGATGTGGGAATGTTGGATCAAATACACCGTGAACGGAGAGGAAGGGGTTCGAGCGGCGGTGGTTGTTGCATGCGACGGCGCGGGGAGGGACATGTTTATCCTTTGATGGCTCCGGAAGTCAGCCCATGCAGGAATGTCCGCAGGGCAAAAAAGAAACAGATGAGCATGGGGACGCTGGCCACGGCATAGGCAGCCATTTCCAGCCCCGGATTGGGGAAGTTGCTGAGGTTGAGTTCGGTGTAGAGAAACACCAGCCCGAGGGGGATCGTGCGCAGTTCCTCGTCGCGCACGCAGACCAGCGGCCACACATAGTTGTTCCAAGTGGCGAGCAGGGTCAGCACTCCGACGGTGCTGACAATCGGCTTGGAGAGGGGAAGGACGATGTGCAGCAGGACGGAGAACTCCGATGCACCGTCGATCCGGGCCGAGGCAAACAGGTCGCGCGGCAATTGATCGAAGAAAGTGCGGAAAAGAAAGAGGGCGAAGGGAAGAGAACCGGCCACCTGGGGCAGGATCAGTCCGGGGTAGCTGTTCAGCATTCCCAGCGACCGCACCGTCAGGAACAAGGGGACGAGCACGAGGATTCCAGGGACCATCAGCAGGCCGATGCCGGCGCCCCAGAGAATGGCCCGGCCGGGGAATCGCAATTGGCTGATGGCATAGGCCATCAGCGTGGCGCACAACAGCGTCAGCAGCGTGGCCAGGCCGCTGACGACGATGCTGTTGAAGATGTAGATCCGCGTGAGGCTGAACCCGGTCGCGAAGTTTTCCCAGCGAATCGGGTCGGGAAGACCCCAGAAGCGCGTGGCGAGTTGGGCGCGATCCTTGGACGCGATCATCAACATCATGATGAAGGGAAACAGCGTCGCCAGAGACAGGAATGCCAGCCCCGCGTGCAGGAGCAATTGGGAGGAAAGCAGGCGGCGAGGGGGTGCGGCGGCCACGGCCACGATCAGTCCTCCCTCGGCCGCAGCAGGCGGAAGTTCAGGGCGGTCAATCCAACGGCCAGCGCGAAGACAAGACACCCGACGGCGGAGGCGATGCCGAGGTTGCCCCATTCGAACCCATGGCGGAACAGATAGAGTGCGGGCACCAAAGTGGCATTGCCAGGTCCCCCATTCGTCAGGACGAGGATGTGCTCATACGCGTGCAAGGTCCCGATGACCGACAGAACGAGAATCAATCGAAGCTGCGGGCGCAGGCAGGGGAGTTCCACCTGGCTGAAGACCGCCCAGGACGACGCGCCTTCGATCCATGCCGCCTCGTACAGCGAGCGGGATATGCCAAGATATCCCGCCAGATAAATCAGGAAGTGCACACCGCCGACGAAGGGGACGCCCATGAACACAATGGCGGGAATGACGGTGTTCGGATCGCCCAGCCAAGGTTGGGCAAGGGCACCGAGCCCGATCGCCTCAAGCAGACGGTTGATGGCGCCGTCGCTGCCGTAGAGCTGCCGCCAGACGAGCACCCCCACGACCATCGGAACCACCAGCGGCAGGACGAAGATGGCGCGATAGAGCAAGCCCCACCGCGTGTTGCGCACGCTGCTGACGAGTTTCGCCCCCAACAGCGGGCCGATGGTGGAGAGGGGAACCACGAGGACAAGGAAGATGCCAAGAATGCCGAAGGAGCGCCAGAAGAGCGGATCGCCGAGAATGGCCACGAAGTTTCCGAGGCCGACGAACTCGTTCAGTCCAAGGCCATTGTTGCGATAGAAGGCCAAACGCAGCGCGGAGACAAACGGCCAGTACCCGAACACCACCAGCAGTGCCGTGGCGGGCAGGCAGAACAACCAGCCAATGAATGGACGGCGCGGAATCATGGGAAATCCCTCCCAAGATGGCGCCGGATGAAGGCGCGATCCAGGGATGTCCCCGCCGCGCGCGCCAGCCGCTCAAGCGAGGAGCGATGCTGATGGGAGAGGCGCTGCAGGAAGCGCTGCTGGTCGATCCGCTTGCCCAGGAAATCCTGCCACAGCGGCCAGAACTCGCCGATGGCCTGGTCATCATAGCCCAACAGGTCGGCCACGGGAAGATAGGCATAACGCGCCTCGGGCAGGAGCCCTTCGGCTTCGGGGCGCGGTGGGACTTCCACCAGGGCGCTGATGTCCCACGATTGGCTGTTGAAGAAGACCTGCCGCGCGACCTCCGGGATCGTCAGGTAATGGGCCAGCAGGATCGCCGCGTCCTCGCGCCAGGGCGCGCGCGGCTGCCTTGGCAGGATCAGGCACGCGCGCATGCCGGCGTTCTGGTTGATCCCGCCGACCATGGGCAGATCCGTGGACGCCGACGTCAGGTCCGGAAACGGGAAGGTGCTGTATTCGAAGACACGCTCGGGGGCGATTTCCGCGAG